>DADO01000109.1 GCA_002509325.1 Methanosarcina sp. UBA402
TAATGATGGACGACCAAAATTTTCGTTCTGTATTAAATGAATCCAGAAACCACATATCATATTACTAGTCTTAGAAATGACCCCTGTTGCAGTTAGCATTTATTATATAAATCTTTCTATTTTTTCAGGAAAAAGCTCTGCAGCAGATTTTTAAACCTCTTTACAAAAAATTCCTTATCAAAATTCTTCTTTCGAAAATTTATTTGTTTATATATTTATTTATTCATATATTTATTTATTCATATATTTATTTGTTCATATATTTATTATTTGAAAGAATCTTTATCAAAAAAACGTAATTATAAATTCCGTTATTAAAAATTCCTTTATCAAAAATCAGATAAATAGCATATATAATATTAAAGAATTCAAAAACAATCTGTAAACCTGTCAAATGTTTTCTCAGGCTCTTCATTAAAGCTCCAGACAGGCATTCCAGATAAAAAATTGACATTATTTTAAAACAGAACAGCTCTGTTCTTATAGGATTTCTGTTCTTATAGGGTTTGTTCCTCTTGTCTTAATATAGAAGACTTGAAGCTCCTAAACCTGAGATAAAGAATATTAATCCATCTAAATTGATATATATAGATCTATAGAGTATATAGAGTGCCCAAAAATATATGGAAACAATGAAATATAATGAAATGATCTGGGATACTATACAGGTTTTAAAATTCAGAAAATGTCAGAAATTACATAAAGTCATTATTAAAAAACTGAAAAATGTGGATTTTATAGTAATTATAATAATTTTGAAGTTTAAAATTTCTGGAGTAGGAAAAAATGGATTTACTTGTCATAGCGCTTATGTTAGCTGGTCTTTACATGGCCTGGAACATAGGAGCAAACGACCTCGCAAATGCTATGGGGACTTCAGTAGGAACAGGATCCTTATCTATCAAGCAAGTGATCGTTATTGCTGCTGTCTTTGAACTTTTAGGCGCCGTATTCTTTGGTGCACGAGTTACTGAGACAATTGCAAATGGGATTGTTCCCATTGATATGATCAGCGTTATCCAGCCGGATATTGTCGTGCTGGGCATGCTGGCTGCGATTCTTGCAGCAAGCTTCTGGGTAACACTCGCAACTTTCTATAACCTTCCCGTTTCAACCAGTCATTCTATCGTTGGTTCAGTACTCGGCTTTGGGCTGATTGTTGCTAACAACGGAACTATCTCTTTTGCTGATATCCACTGGGGAGAACTTACGAGGATTGTCGCCAGCTGGTTTGTATCTCCGGCTCTTGGAGCTATTTTTGCTTACTTGACCTTTTCCATAATAAGAAAGATTTACCTTCGCAGAGCTATAGACCTGCCTTTCGTTGAGAAAAAATTCATATCCTTACAACTCATAACTGGCTGTTATATCGCATTTGCACATGGATCAAATGATGTAGCAAACGCTATTGGTCCTCTCTGTGCAGCGCTTAAGGTTATGGGATTCCCAGGGACAGAAACTGGAGTTCCTATATGGGTGCTTGCAATAGGAGGTCTTGGAATGGTAATAGGAATGGCCACCTGGGGCTATAAAGTGGTTCTGACAATTGGCTCAAAGATTACAGAACTCACTCCAACACGTGGTTTTTCTGCTCAGTTTGCAACAGCCTCGGTGGTTTTGCTTCACAGTTACAGTTCCCTCCCGATCTCGACTACACATACCCTTGTCGGTTCGGTTATAGGGGTTGGACTTGCAGGCGGAATTGCAGCCGTTGACCTGCGAGTGATCTGGAAAATTATTTCTTCCTGGGTAGCAACCGTTCCTATAGCCGCCCTCACATCGGCATTGATCTTTGTAGGTTTTGAGGTGATCTTTTCGTGAAAGACTACATTCGTTCTGTCCTTGACGTGGTTGCTGAATCCCCTTTTGTGCCCCTGGAAGCACACGCTAAAAAGGGCGTGCTTGCAGTTGAAAAACTGGCTGAAGCAATGGATGCCTACTGTACAGGAAACAAGGCGATCCTGGACGAAAGGACAGAAGAAATTGATAAGCTAGAACATGAGGCTGACAAACTCAAACAGAAGATAAGGGCAGGCATTCCCTCTTCAGTCAGGCTGCCTGTGAATAAAAAAGACCTCCTTTCCTTCCTTAAGCAGCAGGATTCTATTGCCGATTTTGCCCAGGCTGCCGCCTACTGGATGACCCTTCGGTCCTGTGAGACTGTTCCTGAGGAAATCAAAGAAGGCTTTCTGGAGTTAATGGCCACTTCCCTGAAAACCGCAAGGCTATACCGTGAGCTAGCAGGCACGCTTTACAAGCTTCTCGCAACTTCTTTTAGCAAGGAAGAAATCAAGGAAACCATGAGAATTATTCCTGAAGTCGAGAGCCTGGAACATGATGTCGATGTGCTCGAAACCGCCCTCTTAAAAAAGATCTTCGAAAACGAGGATGCTATAGGAGGCGCAGGCGTTTGTCACCTGATAGGGCTTGTCGAAAGGGTAGGAGGCATTGCTGATAAGTCTGCGAGCGCGGCTGACCGGTTGAGAACCATGATTCTTAGAAGATAAGTTATCCCTTTTTAGTAACTATTCAGGTAGCCTTTGAAGGCTACAATCTCCCATCTATCGAAGAAAAACTTGGATATAATTTTAATAATTAAATCTTATTCTGTTAAATTTGAATATGGTAAGAGTTACGCACTTGAGATGTAAAACCAAGCACATGAGAGCTTGCCAGGAAAATCATACTTTGGAGAGTTTGGTGCTTCATGCTACTAGTTTTTTGTTCAACTGCGTAAGTCCTATATGGATTAAATTAAATCCTATCTGTTATTCTGTATATCTGTTATTCTGTATAATTGTTTATGATTACACTTTAGAAGGATTGAAGGATTAATTCCTGAAAAAAGAGAAGGCTCTTTAAGAACTAAGAGCCTTTAACCAACTACACTCATATTTGAAACTCGAATAGAGGGTGTAATTATTCCTCCGACTTTCCTGACATCAAAGCCTGCTCCTGTAATCTGTTTTAAGAGTTCGAAAGCATTGCCCGAAATCATCAGGGATTTTACAGGCTTATCAAAAGCTCCATCTTTGATTGTGAAAGCATTTCTGGCTTCTACGGAGAAGTCTCCTGAAATTGAGTTTGCAGTGTGGGCACCGATTACCGTATTCACGAAGATCCCAGACTGAGTATCAGCAATAACATCTGTCTGAGGATAATCAATGATAAAGTTCCTGAGCCCTACTGAAGGCGGACTTGTATAAGAAGACCTTGAACCGTTTCCTGTGCTCTTTATGCCTGCTTTGCCTGCGGTATAACTGTCATAGAGATAAGTCTCAAGCACGCCTCTCTCAATCAAGGTGGTGCGCTGCGAGGGAACTCCTTCATCATCCGAAACAGAAGTCTCGATTCCTGCTTCAATCAACCCGTCATCATAGATGCTGAGTTCTGGCACTGCAAGTTCTTCCCCAAGTTTTCCTATCAATCCTGACCTTCCCTTCTGGATATTATCCGCGTCAAGGGAAGGAGCAAGCGCTTCCCCAATAATATCTGATAAAGCGAAAGGATGGAAAATCACATCAGTTTTTTGAGGTTCGATCTTTATTCCGTCATTAGACTTCAGGGCAAGTTCGGCTGCATTTTTTCCAAGAGCAAAGAAATCAATATCAAGAGAACGGGAAACTGCAAAGTCGTAGGCTGTTGAAGTCTGCCCGTTTACCGTAATGACGTCCACAAAACCGGAAACTGCTGTTGATTCCTCTTCGACTTCTATGCCGTTTGTGTTCAGGATAAGCTGCCTGCCCTTTGCCCGGGTAAAGCCTCCAGAAGTCGGAAGCGTGTCTGGGACCTCTTTTGTGCCTTCTATAAGTGCCAGGGAATACTCAATACAGGCTTCAAGTTCCAGAGCCTCGACTTTTTTATCGAAGATACCCGAAACCGTGGGATAATTCCCATTAGAAGGAAGGCTTACCCAATCAGGGTCACTTTCCCTGACCCTGGCTTCGGCAACGGCAACCTCAACAGCATTTTCTATTTGGGCTGCTGAATTCGTACTGGCAAAACCAACAGCTCCGTTTACTATGGCCCGAATTCCTATGCCTTCTGAAAAACGGTCTTTAGCATTCTCTATGGAGTCCTTTTTGAAGTTCACACCTGTAGAGTGACTTGCAGCATAATAGATTTCAGCCTCTTCAGCCCCTGCTATTTCTGCAAGCCTGAGGGCTTTTCTTGCAAGCTCATACATCCTCAGGCACCTCCCACAAGGGCTTTTGAGATAGCAAGGTGAGGAGAGCCATCCGAAACAGGTACAACCTGTCCGGCTTTTCCACATCGGCCTGCAGTCATTTTCAGGTCATTTCCCACAAGACTTACATGGTTAAGAATCTCAAGGGTTTTGCCAGAAAGAGAAACGTCCCGTATAAGTTCGGTGAGTTCTCCGTTCCTTATCAGATACCCTTTTTCGGCATTGAACTGGAAAATCCCTTCCCCAGTATTTACCTGCCCTCCTCTGGACCCTATGAGATATATTCCATCTTTTATTTCTTCAAGCATTTCTTCAAACCTGGCATCCCCATTATCTACAAAGGTATTGCTCATCCTGACAACAGGCATGGAATAGCCCTGAGCCCTGCAGTTTCCTGGAGTTCCTCCAAGTTTCGCTGCAGTTTCCCGAGAATGGAGATAGGAATTGAAAATTCCGTTCTTAATTATCTCTGTCCTTCTTGATTGTGCCCCTTCAGCATCAAAAGGATAGTATCCGAATTCATGAAGGGTAGGATCATCTATAATCGTAATAAGAGGAGATGCAATTTTTTCTCCTATCCTGTTTTCAAGGATAGAATCCCCTTCAAGAACAAGATCGGCCTCGGATGCGTGCCCAACTGCTTCATGGGCAAAAACACCAGCTAATTCCTGGTCAAGAATTACAGGCATTTCTCCACCTTTGGGGGTTTTCGCATTGAGAAGTTCGACTGCAGTATTCCCTGCCTTGCCGGCAAGTTCCAGCACGTTTTCTTTCTCAAAAAGCTCATACCCGTACCCAAAGCGGCTTTCCCTGCCTGCCTGGTATACCCCGTTCTCCGAAGCAACCGCAGAAACCGCAAAACCTACATTCAGAAGCTCATAATCACATTCAATACCATCAGAACTCAGATATTCGACTTTAAACTCGGATTCCAGATACATTACTTTGGTACTGTTGACACCTTCTACTTTTGCACTGGTTTCTATGCTCTTTAAAAGGTCGACTTTCTCTTCAATAGAAACGTCCCTTGGGTCGATCCTTATTTCAGGAAGATCCTTTACTTGCGGAGAATTTATGGACGCAAGTTCCACGCCTTCTTTCGGGGTACTGGAATTCATAGAAAAAGCAAGTTTCGCTGCAGCCTCGACCCCCTGTTTAAGGTCTATCTCCCCTTCTAAAGACGTATAACCCCAGGAACCTCCACAAAGGGCCCTTATACCGGCCCCTTTTGTGAAGTTTCTGGAAATTTCTTCGATCTTTCCGTTATCCAGAATAATTGAGGCAGAACTGCCCTCAATTACCCTGCAGTCATAAAATTTAATATCCTGCGTATTACCTGTCATGATTAATTCCTGCACCCAAAAAGATTCTTAGCCTGTATGGAAGCGGGTGAAACCTCAGGAATATCGAAGCTGAGTCTTGTAATGTTTCGCAGTTTTTCGATAATAGAGTTCTTTTTCGGCCCTACCAGGCTGTGTTCCATTACCTCTGCAATAGAGGAGACAGGAATGATCTGAATCTTATCCTTGTATGCCCTTTCAATAAGCACATCTGCCTCGTTTGCTTTCGGGATAATGACCTTCTTCATGCCTGCCTGGGCTGCAGCCTCAATCTTATAGGTAACTCCGCCTACTGGCAGGACATCTCCCCTGACTGAAAGGGAACCTGTCATTGCCACTGTCTGGTCCACAGGAATCTTTTCGATAGCAGATATAACAGCTGTTGCAATGGAAACCGATGCACTGTCTCCTTCCACACCTTCGTAGGTTCCTACAAACTGGATATGGACATCATGTCTGGATATGTCCGTGCCGGTCATGTTCTTAATCACGGCAGAGACGTTTTGCACCGCTTCTTTTGCAATTGTCTTAAGCTTACCTGTTGCTATAATGCGCCCTTCAGCTCCGGAAATTGCAGGGGTGACTTCAGATACGATAGGTAGTACAATCCCTGAGTCTCCGCCCATGACTGCAAGTCCGTTAACCCTACCCACAGCAGAACCTTTTCTGAGGAAGGATTCGTACTCCTTACGGTGTTCCAGATAACTGTCTGCAAGCTGCTGTTCAATGGATCTTGCAATTCTCTTTGCCGCGAGCACATGCTCTGCGGTTGTTAATTGAGCGCCTTCGGAATGGGCAATGTCCCCTGCCACACGCACGAGCCCACCAAGGTCACGAAGTTTCAGGGTAAGGTGCCCTTTCCTGCCTGCCCGTCTTCTGGCTTCCCGGATCACTTCTTCCACTGCACCTTCGTCAAAGTGAGGGATATGTCCGTCCCGGACAACTTCCTGGGCAACGAAGCGGACCATTTTTTTCCGGCTTTCAGGAGTGTCTTCCATGGAATCTCTCATGTAGACTTCATAACCGTAACCTTTTATTCTTGACCTGAGCGCAGGGTGCATCTTCTGCACGGCATCGAGGTTCCCTGCAGAGACCATAATAAAGTCGCAGGGTACAGGCTCGGTTTTGACAAGAGCGCCTGAACTTCTCTCGGACTGCCCGGTAATTGGATACTCCTTTTCCTGGAGCGCAGTCAGCAGACTCTGCTGGGATTCCAGCTTGAGAGTGTTGATTTCGTCAATAAAGAGCACACCTTTGTGGGCCTTGTGAATGTCTCCGGCTTCTACCCTGTCGTGGGCAGGAGTTTCAAGCCCGCCTGACTGGAACGGGTCGTGCCTTACATCCCCAAGCAGAGCTCCTGCATGAGCTCCGGTTGCATCAATATAGGGTGCGTGCTCTTTGTCATAATTGGAAACCGCCATTTTCGGGATCATCATTTCTTCTTTAGGCAAGAACTGGCGGGTTAGCATGAGAATCATTATGCCTGCGATAATGCCCCAGAGCAATTGGGCAACAAAATAAGAGTAGATAATGATGCCCACTACAAAAAGCATCATGAGCATATTTCTGGCCTGGGCTTTCTTTCTGGCTTCCATTTTATGAGCCATGACAATTTCTCTGCCCTTCCCAGCAGGAACCTCCCTGATTTTAGGATTGTTCAGGTCTTCCATGTTAGGATATACAAGAATATCCTTAAGCTCTTCTTTAGGAAGAAGTTCTGCCATTGCTTTTGCAAGCAAGGATTTCCCTGTGCCTGGGGTCCCTATCATCATGATGTGCCGTCTCTGGCTGGCCGCCTTTTTTACGACTTCTACGGCATGCTCCTGACCAAGCACCTGGTCGATAAGAAGCTTGGGTACATCTATATTAGAAGTATTTTCAAACTGGAAGCCGATGTCAACATCTTCATCCATGTCCTGATCGGACTCAGACTCGGCCTTAACTTGATTGGATTCAGGACCAGCCATACCCATACCGGACCCGTCCTTCTTCTGGTCGGCCGCAGACTCGTCTACGTCCAGGATGGGGACATCCACATTTTGGGTGGATTCGGCCATCTTCTCCGAAGACTCGTCTATGTTCTGATTATTATTATACACCATGGTTAGCTCACATATTCGAACGTTATTGAATAGACGTTACTGAACGGTATATATACCTAACGTTTTCGAAAAAGTAACAAATTTTTCTGATATTTTACTGATAGAATTATTGGCAAAAAGCGGGCATCACAATAACAAGATTCAAAAGTTACTGTAACCCCACCTATATTTCAGCTAATTATATAAACCTACTGTATATAATATTAACCTATAACTGTAGATACAATATATGGAGACCTTTTGTTATATACTATTTGCTAGTTATGCGTGTATTTGGCTCGAAAATGCAATTGGAAAAATCAATTCTCAAATTAATGCTTAAGATAATTTCAGCTTTTTTATAACCTTCCCCTATATATACATTGAGCCTTGCTCGCGAATTCAACACAATTTTATTCAGCACTATTTCAGCACTATTTCAGCGCGATTTCAGCACTATTTCAGCGCGATTTCAGAACGTGTCCTTCCAGATGCCTGTAATCAGCATCGATAACTATTTAAAAAAACAAGAGGCATTTTCCTCTTATGGCCAGAAGTAAGGTAAAAAGTCTTCTCCTTTTGAAGCAAATACACAGTGCTGTATCCCAGATCAAGAAAGGAAAACTGGATAAAGCCCTTCAAACTCTAAAAAAAGCCGAAGACTCGGCAAGGAAAGCAAAATCTACTGATGCTCTCTATTATATTCTTTTCATGCGCGGAGGCATCTTTTATACTGCATCGAGATACGATGAAGCGTTCGAAACCTATGAAAAAGCGCTCGATGCAGGTTCAGAGCTTCTTAAAGCCGATCCTGAAAATATCGATTACCAGCACTACATGGGCACAACCCTGAGCAATACCGGAAACCTTCTTAAAAAGAAAGGCGAAAATCAACGAGCAGCCGAATATTATATCCGCGCCCGTGAGGTTTACGTAAATCTCCTGGCAAAAGAGCCTGGAAATGCAGTCTTCCGGTCCTTTGCAGGCGAGAACCTGAATAATTATGCAGC
This sequence comes from Methanosarcina sp. UBA402, assembly GCA_002509325.1. Classification (GTDB taxonomy): domain Archaea; phylum Halobacteriota; class Methanosarcinia; order Methanosarcinales; family Methanosarcinaceae; genus Methanosarcina. The sequence continues at coordinate 8,618 of DADO01000109.1, forward strand.
TCTCCTTATGGATATAGGTTCTTTTGAAGAAGCGCACGAAATCCTCAGGCAAGCTATTGAACTTTATGAAAAACTCCTTGAAGAAAGCCCCGACAACCTGGGCTACCAAGCAGAACTTGCAGTTGCGCTCAGCCAGCTCGGAAACTGCCTTAGTCAGCAGAGCCCGGAAAAATATGACGCTGCAAAACCGAGCCTTGAAAAAGCCCTAGCCATGCAGGAGAACATTCTTGCCCAGCAGCCCGAAAATGAGAATATTAAAGCAGCTATTACTTTAACCAGGGAAAGGCTTGAAAAACTGGATGCACTGGAAGATATGGAAAACTAAAACCGCCCAAAACTTTTAATTCTCACTTTTAATTCTAACCTTAAATTCTAACCTTAAATTCTAACCTTAAATTCTAACCTTTCAGTTTTACTCTTTAAAGGTTATCTCCCGAAAAGAGCAACATGTGCAAATAAAGCAAAACCAGCAAGCCTGCAACAGTTCCCCAGATAAACTGGGAAGTAAAGTATGAGTAAATGACCAGCCCAAGCGCGGAGAGGGTAATAAGTATGTTTGCAAGCCTGATTTTCCTTTTTATTTTTGGGTCATGTGGAATCCCGGCTTCTTCTTCATTCCAGTAATATTCCCTGAAGTAACTCCTTTCCTTTTTCATGAGGAAATAAAGTCTTAGGATCAGGATATCAATAATTATGCCCCAGAAAAGCTGGCCAATATAAAGGTATAAAAGAGGATAACCACGAGAAAGATGCTCACAAGCAGGAGGTAAATTTTTTCTCGTTTTCTAATTTCAGGAATCTCGATTCTACCCTTCCCCCTCACTCTTTATATCTTTTTCTTCCACTATTTCTCTATCCATATTATTTACCTTTTCTGTCCACGCGCCTTCTGCGCGGCTTTTCCCTGTGTGGAAAGAAAAAGAAGCAAACCGTCTCTTATTCGCATATTTTTTGCTACAATCCATAGTAAAAAAACGCAATGTTTAAGCTATCCTGGATTTATTCTCTTATTATGTCCGAGAGTTTGAGAGATTCCGCAGAAAATCACTTAATTGAAGCCTTAGAGCTAATGCAAAAAGACCAGATCCAGGAAGCCTTAAAAACGCTTGGAAAAGCCGAAGAAGCCGCATACCAAGCAAAAGCAAATGATATTTTCCTTTATGTTCAGACTTTAAAAGGACATCTAATGCAGACAATAGGGGCATATGATGAAGCCCTGAAGATCCATTCCCTTGCCTTAATAGCTGCTGAAGAACTCCTCTCAAAAAATCCCGATAGCGAATCTTATCAGTCGATACTTCAGATGAATCTCGACGCCATTGGCAACCTTGGAAACCTTTTCTATAACATGGGACGTTTTCCTCAAACAAAAAATTGCTATGAGCTACACCTCTCAATCTCTCAAAAACTCCTCAAGAACGACCCTGAAAACATAACGTACCAATCAGATGTGGCAATGATACTCAACAATTTAGGAAACTTGCT
>DADO01000065.1:0-13056 GCA_002509325.1 Methanosarcina sp. UBA402
GAAACATGCTTGAATACTTGAAACGATAGCTAGAAGCCGCTCCCTCTCACGCTATTACTATTCACTTTTCGTTTTTCTTGATACCGATTTTTTAATTCACACCTATAACGGGATCTTAATTTACACCTGCGAGTTTTTTCCATTCACATATTTTTATATCATCGCCCCAATATATTATCAAACCCGAATAGATTCTCCAAAAAGCATTCTTTTAGCTGATAACTGCATTCTGGTGACAAAAGTGAGTAAATTTACCCTGAAAGAGAGATTTGAAAAGGCACTGAAAGGAGAGGCTTTAGATATCATTCCTGTGTGTTCGGTAACTCAGACGGGCACTGTTGAACTTATGGAACTGACTGGAGCATACTGGCCCCAGGCAAATTACAATGCTGAAAAGATGGCTGCGCTCGCCCTGGCAGGGTATGAAATTGCAGGATTCGAGAATGTACGCTGTCCTTTCGACACTACCGTGCTTGCCGAGACCCTTGGCTGTACAGTAGATGAAGGTAGTATGGATATACAACCTTATGTAACGGATTTTCCCTGCAAGAATAAGGAAGATGTCAGAGACATAACGGTTCCGGATTTGCTTCTGGAGAGCAGGCGGACCTCGGTAGTGCTGGACGCAGTTGAAATTCTGAACGAGAAAGTAGGAGAAACTGTGCCTGTGGTTGCAGGGGTTGTAGGCCCTGCCGGCCTTGCCTCCACGCTTGGCGGAATGAGAAATTATCTTATGTGGTTTGTGACAAACCCTGAAGTTGTAGAGGAACTCATGGGAGTTCTTACCGACGCCTGTATAGAATATGCCAATGGCTTGCTTGAAAGAGGGGCACATGCCATAACCCTTATAGATTCCGAAGCAGGGCCTGACATTATTTCCCCTGAGATGTTCGAAACTTCGGTCTTTCCGCTCTACAGGAGAGTTTGCAGGAAAGTAAAAGGCTTGAAGATTCTTCATATGTGTGGCGATGCCACTGCCGTTCTTGATCCACTTGCAGATGCAGGGTTTGAGGGGATAAGCATTGAAGAAAAAGTAAGTGTAAGTTTTGCAAAAGGGATTACAGGCAATAGGGTGCGTCTTATAGGAAATGTTTCTCCATCCGATACCCTGCTGACAAAAGGAACCGATGCGGTTCTGATTGAAGCCACTGCCTGCCTTGAAGACGGAATTGATATCCTTGCCCCGGGCTGTGGGCTTGCTCCCCAGACTCCACTTGAGAATATAAAAGCGCTTGTCAGGGCAAGAGATAACTATATCTCACAATGATTTTTCGTGGAGCGCCTCTTAGGCCTCTTAGGCCTCTTAGGCCTCTTAGTATTTTGGCAAATGCCTCAAAAGAGTACATCCTGGAACAGGTCTCTTTAAAAGCGAATCAAATAGTGCGCTCATATGGCTATACAACGTCAAAAGAGTACATCCTGAAACAGGTCTTCTTAAAAGAGGGCTTTTTCTCTTTTCTTTATATTTTCCGAACCTTTGAGGCTTATAAATGCGGCAGAAGCCAGTATAAGGGCGCAACCTGCAAGCGTCTCGGACGATAATGCAATACCCAGCACAGCTATATCAAAAAATACCCCGCTGACAGGTTCTATAAGAGCAAGAAGGCTGCCTGTCTGAGCTTTAAGATTGGCAAGCCCGAGAACCGTAAATATCTCTCCAAGACCTATGGATACTACCCCAAAGACTACAAGCACTTTCAGGTTGCTATAAAGAATATCAGGAGAAACCTTGAATGCAAAAGGGCTTAGAAGCAATAGGGCTACCCCCATAGGCCAGAAAATAATTGCAAGCTCCGGGTATTCGGTTTTCAGGATTTTTACGTTCATAATCAATGCCGCAAAGATCACTCCTGAGAGCAATCCAGCTGCAATGCCAAGCATATAGGGGCCTGTAAGTTCAATTCCAGAGAGGCTTTCCGGCCTTACTATAAGGAATATGCCTGTAATTGCTACAAAAAGGGCAGTTATGCTTTCCTTCCCAATTTTCTCATTCAGGATAAGAGGAGAAGCAAGCATTACATAAAAGGGGGCTGTATACTGCAGCAGGATAGCAATAGAAACACAGGTAATTTTCAGGCAGATAAAGTAAAGCAGCATGCACGCGACAACAAGCACTCCCTGAAGGAGAAGGCTTCTTCTTTTTTTCTTCAATTTCAGGTCTGAAGTCCTTCCTCTGACAATTATATAGCTAACAAGGAACAGTAAGCCGAAAAGCAGCCTGTAAAATATTATGGGAGCAATAGCCATATCATGAATACGGTCAATGAAAAGCCCATTCATACCGTAGAATATGCAGCCTACAATTACTGCTAGATGTGGTTTTTTGCTCTTCAGAAACATTTGAGACAAATATACCAGTAGTATTTAAATATCTACTGGAAAATTATAGAATTCTATAATTTATATAGAGAATCTCAAATTAGGATTTTGACTTAAAAACCTATTCTTTTTTCCATTAACTCTGATAGAGGTCATCAAATTAGAATTTTAGTTTAAAAGCTCACTTTTTTTCACTATCTACGGACGTATCTATTTTCTTAGGTTGGATTGATAGAATAGCATAGAACTGATTGGAGTCAAGAATACATATGGGAGATACCTCACAAAAAACAATTGTCAAATTAGATCTAAAAAATCCAGATCTAATTTGATAACCTCATATATCTACTGGAAAAGCATAGAATTCTACAACTGGAAAATCATAGAATAAAGTTTGGAACTTAGAGAGCCAGCTTTGTTGTTTCAATTAAACTCTTTCAAGCTCGATCAAGCTCGACCTTATTTTTAGTTTGATCCCTCACTTTTTTAATGAACTCATATTCAAGCTCCTCTTTTACAAGGAGAATGAATTCTACGGTATCCAAGTATATTTCTTCCTGGATTACTCCGTATTTTTCTATCAGATTTCTTACTTTCTGGCTTTCCGCATATTCCAGGCTTATTCTTAATCTGACCTGTTCGAATACCTCAACAATTCCTGCCTCTTCAATAGCGGAAAGTGCCGTATTCCGGTATGCTCTTGAAAGTCCCCCAAAACCCAGTTTTATTCCTCCAAAATACCGGGTAACAACTACAACTGCATTCAGGATTTCTTTTGATTCGAGTATTTTAAAAACAGGCTTTCCAGAACTGCCAGCCGGTTCCCCATCATCGTCATACTTGAGAGCAAAAGAGCTTTTTTCTCTTACAAAATAGGCAGAAACATTATGGGTTGCATCCCAGTGTAACTCTTTTATCCTTTTTATGAAAGCTTTTGCCTCATCTTCACTTTCTACAGGCCTAGCATAACCTATGAACAGGGAATTTTTGAATTCCTTTTGAGCCTTGCCGCAATGTTTAACAGTTTTGTAATTTTTCAGTATTTTATCCTCAAATTGCTTTCATTTTTTCTAAATAAGGGATTTACAAGCTTGCGCTTCCTTAACGGAGGAATATTAGGTCATATTTAAATACTTTTCTCTTGCCAAATTGCTCTTCTTTTTGATCTCGTTTATATTTATCAATGTTATATGATTTTTATCAGATGTTCTGCTAAAAATAAATAAAGGCGTATTTTATACTTAAAACATGACATTCTATATCCATTCTGAAATATATATCTTAGTTATATATACTGTTTCGTTTTATTATTATTTTACTAAATCGAAAACTTTTAATGTCATTGGCTGGTCATGCATAAATACCTCATATGAAAATTCCATGATTTGTATGAGCTGGGTGTAAAAAGGAAGAGAACTTTAGAGGTATTATTAATGAAAAAAATGTTAAAGATAATGGCAATGCTCCTTGTTATTGCTACTGTTATCTTTGCAGCCGGCTGCACTGATAACGAGACTGAAGGAGCTACAGAAGAAGTGACTGACGAAACTCCAGTAGCTGATGATGAAGCCCCAGAAGCGGATAGCGCAGAAACCAACGTACCTGCTGACGGCGATGATGTTAACGCAAGTGTTGACGACGAAGTTGTTGACGGCGATGATGCTGACGCACCCGCTGACGGCAATGATACTGAAGACGCACCCGCTGACGGCAATGATACTGAAGACGAAGCCGCTGACGGCAATGATACTGAAGACGAAGAATCAAAAGTCTGATTCAGCAGTGTGAAAATATCATCTAAGTAGCCTTTTAATAAGGCTACATCTTTTCGTTTTTCAAAAATAGGTTCATGTAAATTAACTCCAATTTTGCATGTATTGGAATCGAGAACTCTCAGAAATACTTAAACGTAATAATTCTGACTTTTTTCTAACTGCCGCTATTTTTATGTAATGGTTTTCTTAATTACTGTTGTTGTTATTGAGGCAAAAAATGACAGAAATCCTGAAAGCTTATCTTAACCTCATGCGTGCTCATTTTGTTCCTGCATGGCCTCTGATTTCCTGCTCTGGACTGATGCTTGCTTTTGCAAATTATGGCGGTTTTTCCTGGGCGTTGACTATTAAGGTGGCTCTGGTGGGTCTGCTCGGGTTTGAGGCAGGTTTTATACTTAATGATTATGTGGACAGGAATAGAGATAGACTTGATGTAGAGAATACGCTTACAGGGTACTGGAGGCCTTTCAAAGAGAGACCTCTTCCTTCAGGAAAAATTTCTTCAAAAAGCGCCTTTTCGCTGTTTTTCCTTCTTGTAGCAGCCATTTCAGCCTTGATTCTCACACTTCCCTATCCAAACTCTTTATACGTGTTCGCAATTATGCTGTACTCTTACAGCATTGAAGCTTTTTACCAGGTAAAAAAGAGAAACCAAAGCTATCCTATTGCGCAGCTTTTGGGCAGGACAGATTTTACGCTTTTTCCGGCGGCAGGTTATCTCTGCTATGGGCAGCCAGACATGACCATGCTGCTTTATATGGTTTTTTTCTATCCCTGGACAATGGCACACCTAGGATTGAACGACTTCATAGACCTGAAAAACGACCTGGCAAGAGGCATGAAATCCATAACTGTACTTTATGGAGAAAAAGGGACAATGTACTGGATTACAGGCTTTACGGTTCTGCATTTCCTCACAGCTGCTTTCTTTCTTAGAGAGCTTGGAAATATTGCATTCTACGGTTTTCTCACAGGATTTGTACTCCTTACAGGGTCAAACCTCTATCTCTGGAAAGAAATGATTCCCGCAGCTGGCTTGAAGGTACTTCCCTTTTTCCATATAACACTGGTAATCTATGCAGTCTCAATTATTCTTGATTTTCTTTTCTAATTTTTTTTCTGTTTTTCTTTTCTAATTATTCTTGTTTTTCTTTTCTAATTATTCTTGATTTTCTTTTCTAATTTTTTTTCTGTTTTTCTTTTCTAATCTTTTTTTCTGATTTTCTTTTCTAATCTTTTTTTCTGATTTTCTTCCCTGATTCTTTTTTGGCTCTTTCTGGCCCTCGGCCGGCCTTTTCGGACTATTTCCATAATAATTTAATCTTTCCTTCTGCAAAGCCTCAGGGTATGACAGCGCAGGCTTCCTCCTCCTGCACGTATTGCGTCTGCGCTGAAAGGGATTATCTCAACTCCTTCATTCTCAAGGCTTTTCCTGGTTTTTTGATCAAGTGCTGTCTCGTAGTGAAAGATTGTTCCGCTTTCAAGAGGAACGAAAGAACAGGCAAGCCGTCTTTGCTCGGAGTCCGAAACAGGAATAATTTTTACCCCTTTCTCATGCATGAAGGCTTTAATATCAATTTTTTTTCTGTAATCTTCCGTAAACAGGAAAGTTTCCTCAAATGCAGGCAAATAAGCAAGGGCAAGATCTTCCCTTATTCTGTTAAAAACGGTATCAGGGTGCATATATCGCCTGGTTTTTGGAACCCGGACATAAATAACCTCATTGAACTCGTTCAAGATATTCGAAATAAATTTCCGGATAAAGGAGTAGGTGTGCCTTTCCGTATCAGCTACGAAGACTATTTCTTTTGAGAGCAAGAGGCAGCCTTCGAAGAACCCCTCCCCTTCATCGAACTCGCTGAGAATGGGGATTCCAAGATTACTCAGGGCTTCTTTTACGACAACTTCTTCTTTTTCCCTTGCTGGTGGGCGCATTTTTGAGAGGATAGCTCCCTTTTCAGAGATGACTGCAATATCGTGCAGAAATGTCAGATTTGGCATCCTTTTTATAAGGTCTATACTTTCGTCCACATAATCTTCAAGTTCATAGACTTTGACACCGTTTGATTCCAGTAATCCCTGATAACTTCTATGCTCTTTGATATATTCAGAAATATCAGGAACTTTATCGTAAAGCCAGTGTTTATAATTCGACTCCTTGACCAGGAACAGTTCTTCTCCAGGAGTATGCATAAGTACGCTTTTCAGTCTCCCAAGTTCATCGCACCCATAAGCGATACCTGATCCTGTATTTTTGCCCCTGTCAAAATCCTTTATCTCGTAACCCATACCCAAACCTCCCAGTTGTTTAATGTCATTTTCATACGCGTTTTTTTGCAAGGATTAAGGCATTTTCCTGGTCATCACTCAGGAAAGCCTTGAGAACCTCAAATCCGCAAGTACCCAGGAAAGTCATAATCTGGTCACAAGTATATTTGTAAGTAAAACCCATACGGATAGCGTCTCCTTTCCTGAAATCTATGGTTTTTTCCCCGATTGTGAGTTCAGTATCCTTCAGGATATGCAGGCTTTTTCTGGTCCTGTATACTGACCCTATTCTTGAGTTAACATTTATAAGCAAAAGCTCAAAATCGAAGTCTTCAAGATTCATTCCACACTGAAGAAGGGGATACATATTGAATAAAGCGTTTTCTCTTGAAGTATATGTACCCAGTATGGCTTCCCTTGCAGATTGTGCCTCAGAGCCTTCAGCAGGGAGTAGGTTTGCATCGAAGAGAAAAAGGTCTCCCTGTTCAAGGTTTTCGCGGACAAGCTTAAGAATGAATTCTGGCTCATAATTGCAAAAGGTATTTCCCAGAATGCAGAAAAGAACCGGGCTGTGCCAGCTCTTTTTAAAGGTTGCCATATCCTCTATAAATCCAGCAATTCCTTTCTTTTCGATAGGCAGATCCTCAACCTTCTCGAGGGCGATATCTACAAATTCGTTATTTATATCGATAGGATAATAGTGTATTGATACTTTTCTTGAGGCTGGGGTTTTAGCAAGATTTTTCCTTACGAGTGCTTTGAGAAAAACTTTTTCTTTTTCCCCGTTTCCCACCCCAACACTTACCAGACCCATGCCTGTCGGAACAAATCTCACAATGGACTCTAGATGTTTCTCAAGAAGGACTTTAAGCTTCCTGGCTACAGGAAACGTCTCGGCCCTGTTAAGTTCAAGCCAGTTTTTTGCTCCGCCTGCGCCTGTGTAGAGGAGAAAATCAGGCAGTTCATGGTTAATCAGGCATTCATAGAGTTTTCTTTCTATTTCCTTCTAACTTGCGATCACCATCTTTTCCTTATTTTCCGAAACCTGCCCAAATTCCACTTGTTCAAACTCCACTTTTCCTTTACTGTTCAATTTTTCACCTTATCCTCGAATTATTTGAGGCGTGTACAATACAATAGCATGTGCCTGAGTCATTTTTCCCAGCTTATTTCCTGAGTTCTTTTTATCTCCATTTTTCGTTTACTTGAAACACTGCTGACACCTTTTTTTGTTGAATCAGGAATGATAGTTTTAACCTCCATTTTCGCCGTTTACTTGAAACACTGCTGACACTCCATTTTGAGGGCCTCAAGCGGATCAACTCCATTGTTTATTCCAACGCTGTAGGCATATCCACGGCAGCCTATACACTCTTCTATATATTCGCAATTCCCGCATTTTCCCTCGAGCACTTTATCGATGTTTCGTACATATGTGAAAAGATCGGAACCATAAATCTTCCGAAGACTCATTTTGTTTATATTATAGGGATATTCTCCGTCAACTCTAAGCGCAGGATGTTCATCCAGCTTTGTAGGTGCACAGGGTCTGACATTTCCTTCTATATTGATGTACAGGCTGTAAAGGTGCTGAAGGCAGCCACTTGCGGTAATTGGCGTATAGGGCAGCCAGTCATACCCATAATATTTCTGGTCGATTTCCAGAAGTTTTAATTTATATTCCTTTATCTCATCAGCCATCAGCAGCTTGTCCTGGAGTTCGTCATTTGCTCTTCCAGTCGGTGTTAGAATTTCCATATTAGGAAAAATATTGTTTTGCCTGCAGAAATGCCAGATTTCCTCAATTTCTCCAAGGTTCATTTTGTTACTGACGAAAGAAACTCCCAGACGGAGTTCTCTAGGTTCTACTGGTTTTGAAAAGCCTGCTTTGAGAAGGTTTTTAAGTCCCTTTCTGATCTCTTCAGAGGCGCCTTCTCTCCCTGCCAGGTAATCCTGAACTTCAGGCTTAAAGGAATCCAGTTTTCCCATTACTGAGGCATTATGTTCATACAGGAACCCTGCAAGTTCCCCTGTCATCAAAACCGTATTCGAAAAAACTACTGGAATTATTCCCAAGGAATCAATATAGGCAATCAGATCCCTGAAATTTGGATACAGGGTTGGCTCTCCTCCCCCTATCACAATCACAGACCTGATCCCTAATTCTTTTGCTTCCTAAATTATACGCTTGAGATTATTGAAATCAGTTATTTTTGCCTGACCCTGTTCACTCTGTGCATAGCAGTAACGGCAACGCAGATTACAGGACTTGTTCGTTTCAAGGCGAATGGCTAAAAGCCTGTTTGAGTTTCTGGCATCACGAGCCTCCTGCGCTCCATACATGTATCCCTTCAGTACTGGAGGCTGTGAAAACAGGCTCAAGGTGTCAGAATTCTTCGGTTCTTCCTCCCACATACTAAAATGTATATTTGGCGTTCCTTATCAAGCTACAGGAAACTAAGTGTTTTTGACTCTAAGCTTCTGACCGATGAAAATAAGAAAAAGTAGATTTCCCAATAAACAATATATCTTCATATGCCTTGCCAATAAATGATGTATTTCTACTTACTTAGGTTTCGTCTTGTAACTCGTTTAATACCATCTAACAAATGCAGGATTATTCTTTCTGATTAAATTACGTAAGATTTAATTATCTTCCTCACATAACTGTTTTCAATTTTTAGGCGAGGAGTTGCTGACAATGAACAGAAAGACAACCATTTTTGTAGGATTTGCCTTATTTGTTCTCCTTTTGCTTGTGCTGGGTTCAATGTATCTGGAAAAGAAAAACGAGGAAATGTATGATGACAGTCTCATGAGTAATCATGAGTACAATATAATTATAGAAAGCAACAGCACCCTGCAAAATGTAACTTTATATTTGCCTGTCCCGGTTTTTGAAAATAAATCCGAGATTGGACTGGAAATGGTGAATGGAGATTATTACAATAAGCCTTCAAATTGGAATCTTAGCCTTGAGGATACAGAGCATGGGTTAATGTTCAAAATAGAAGCTGCCGAAATTCAACCGGTTTACCATTCCCTTCCTGTGACTGTACCCGAGCCTGAGCCTGGATCCAAGAATATTGAAGATGAAGTCCCGGAAGAGGGACAGATAGTAGAGTCCAATGAATACTCGGAAAAAACCCCAGTTCTGAGGTCAATTGATTTCGGGACCTCGGTAAAGGCTGACCATCTAATTAATACCAGATTTCCTGTTGGCAATGAGTCCGTGCTTTTGCCCAAAAACAATCTCAGAGAATCAAGTGAAGGCCCAATAATTCCTCCTCCTGAGCATATCAAGCCTGCATATTTTGATTATGAAAGCCTGGTATATGCTCATTATGATACGTCTCCTGATGCCCAAGTTCAGATTTTTGTCCAGATGGATGGCCGAAATGAGTGGTGGATTTACGGCTGGCAGTATAATGACTATAATGATAGAATTTCTATCCGGCTTTCGGGTCCGCAGGAAGGTTGGATCCAGGCTAAAGGAAAACTTATTACAGGAGATGGAGTCTACAGAGAATAAAACTTATTACAGGAGATGGAGTCTACAGAGAATAATTCACTCTTTTCTCAGTTAAACTGCGTAAGTCCTATAATTTTCAAGAAACAGGCTTCGTATCTCAAGGTTCTGCTTCTCTTAAGTTTATTATACGTTTTATCCCTATCTTAATAAGGAATGTTTGAGGAAATCTGAGTAATAAAAGCCTTGAATAAAATAAAGGCAACAAGCAGACTCAAGCTTCCGTATTCCTGGAATTTGAATATTTACAGGGGATGCGAGCATAGTTGCCATTACTGTTATGCAATGTATTCTCACAGCTATCTGGAAAAAGAAGAAAAATACCCAGGCTAAGGGGAAGAAGGCTCTGATTTTTTTAAGAAGATCTATGTAAAAACAAATATTGAAGAAGCTCTTGAAAAGCAGCTTGAAGCAAGAAACTGGAAAAAAGAAGTAATCAACATAGGTGGGGTATGCGATAGCTACCAGCCAGCTGAGGCAAAGTACGGCTTGATGCGTAAAGTCCTGGCGCTAATGATCAAATACAAAAACCCGTCTATCATATCTACAAAATCCGATCTTATCCTCAGAGATTACGACCTGCTTGAAGAACTTGCTGGATTGACGTACGTAAGCGTTGCGGTCACAGTTACCACATAAAAAGCTAAGCTCTCTGCTGGAGCCCCTGGCTTCGCCTCCTGAAAAGCGGTTTTCAGTCCTGCGGGCTTTTAAAGAAACCGCCGCTGTTACCGGAATCCATATGATGCCAATTCTTCCATTTCTCACCGACAGCCCTCAGAACCTAGAGCAAACCCTGTCTCTTGGAGCCGAGTGTGAGGTGGATTACGCCCTTCCTGGCGTTCTCAACCTCAGGGGCGAAACCAGAAAGCATTTCTTCAATTTCCTTGAACTTAGCTTTCCCGAACTTGTGGATCCGTACCACAAACTATATGCAAAAGGAGAAGCTGACAGAGCCTATAAGGCTGAACTTTACGAAGTGCTCAGCTCTCTCATGGAAAAATTCCATCTGTCTGGGGACTACATGAAACTCATGCAGGCAAAACTTGCTCGCTCGAAGCAGCTTAGACTTACTGATTTTTCAAAAAATAGCTTTTGAGTCTATTATAAACCCGAAGGGAACGTGGGGATTTCTTCTTTTTTCACTTTTTTGCATGTTTTACAATAGCTCTTTGTTCAACAATGACATTTCTGCTTTTAATGTCAATAACCTTCAGGGTAATTTCAGAACCTACCTTGAAGCCGTAATTGTCAGAGGTGTTATAGTCCCCATTTACACTTGCTCTTACACTAGATTTAATAGAACTTACAGCACTGTCCTGCCCACAGAGAACAAGTCTTTCCCCGACATTCCAAGAGCCGTCATCAAGAGTGGCTTTATTAACAATATAATATTCGGGATTTTTTCCTTTGGTACTCAAATCAAGGTAGATAATAGAAACATTTCCTGTAAGAAGCCCCTGTCCAAACACAGGCCTGTAGGATTTTCCGTACCCAGAAATCCTTATGGAAATGACTTCAAGGGGCAGAGGACTGCCTCCTTCATGTATGAGCACGATTTTATTATCCTCAAAACTTGCATTTTCACCATGTTTTGCGTTAGGAAGTCCTCCCTTACACGATTCAAGTGAAATCTTTGCCATTAAAGGTTGAGAGCTTGCACCCTCCCCAGCAATATTAAAGAAACAAATAGCAATCGCACCTGCCAGTATGAATAAAATCAGAAACACAAGGAGGGAACCAACAACAGGGGTAACAGCCTCAGACGCTGGTTCTGGTAAACTGAGATATTTATACCGGATTCTTCCCCAGTCTTTCATCAATTAGATGATATGTGTAATCTTTAATAAATATTTTTATAAGACTTTCTGAGAAGGGTATTGAGAAACTTAGCTAAGAATACTAAGTACTAAGAATAAAAAGTAAATTCGGAGAAGGAAAAATCTCCAGAATTATTTTCTTCTTTGCCGTTTCTGAGTATATTCTTTTTCGAGTTCAAAAATTTCTCGGACAGACTCAAGTTCTTTTTTGCTCCTGGCATAATGCAAAAGTACAAGGATAACTCCGCAGAGAAGAGCTATAATTGCGGCTGAGAAAAATAGGGGCGCCGACTGGGTATAATATTTAATCTGAATTGCCTTTTCTCGGTCTCCCATCTTTGATGAGATCCACAGGAGAGTTTGCCTTCCTTTTTCATCAAAGGTCACATTCGAAGGCTCTGGCCTCGCTATCCCAAACACTCTGTTGCCAGTGACATATCCTTCGGGAAGCGCTACACGAATAAATTCAGAGTTAGGTTTAAGGAATGTAAAGCTCTGAGTTCTTGGAATTTCGAGCGTATACGCAATAAAACCTGTTACAGGCTCTTTGAACTCCAGGTTTATAACTTTCATACTCCGGCTAACTTCCTGAGTCATGGTATAATTAATAGCCGAGGTCTCGTTTTTGCTGGAAAGCTCTTCAAAGGTCTGCGGGTTTGGTATTGTCTCGTTTGCAAGACCAATAAGCAGTACAAAATTTTCAATAGGGTTTTCTTCTGAACCGCCGCCCAGGATCTCTGGAGGATAGATCTCAAGCTTACTGGTATTTACTACGATGTTTACAACCTGCACCTCTGTATTGTCTTCTAGCAGATAGAACGTGGTAGTATTTACAAGCGTCTGATTACTTGAGCCATTCAGAAAAATCTCAAATTCATAATTTGAAGTATTGCCAGGCTTTTCAATGACAATTTCCTTTTTTTGTTCCATGCAGCCCGATATGAAGACCACCAGCAGGGCGAGGAGCATAATCATGATTTTTGTTCTCATTTTCACAGGTGTAATTCTCCCTTGAGCTTGAAGCGATCTCTTTTCAGCCTGCGGCAATTACCCTCTCTTTTTAGATAAAGCCTGTGCAGGGTCTAAAACATGTCAATGTTTATCCTATGCTTTCCCCTCTTTATAAACAACACGGATAGCAACCTTTTTAAAAAAAATATGCTTGACCGCAAACCTTTTGAGAAAAGGTTTGATCGAAAACCCCTTGCATCGGCGTGATCAACCGGCGCAACGGTTGTGAGAAAAAGGTTTGATCGAAAACCCCTTGCATCGGCGTGATCAACCGGCGCAACGGTTGTGTTTGATCACAAACGGATAACATCGAAACGGCGTGATCAACCGGCGCAAC
>DADO01000065.1:13409-23335 GCA_002509325.1 Methanosarcina sp. UBA402
TGATCAACCGGCGCAACGGTTGCAATAAAAAATCAGATATTGAGCTCTCCGGAAGAATTCAGGAATCTTTCTACCATGGCCCAGTCTACTTTCTTTATGTATTTTGCCTGAAGCTTGGAAACATAAAGGATATTGCTACCGATCAGGATTTTAAGATCTGAAGGTTTGGGGCCAGTTGTACCGAGTGGAAGAAGTATAGGACCCTCAGGGGACGTGGAGAGCCTGAAGTCCTGCCCACTCTTTCTTATATAAGCTCTTACCTTTTCATCAATTGCAAAACACGGAATCATATTAGCACCACGCAGAACTTGTCCGCAGAAGATAAATAACTACAGGTTGCAGGTTCAATAATGTGAAAAATTTTATAGATAGAAACAAGTCCTGTTCTTGTGGGAATTCCGGGGCAGTTTTAAATTGCATGAAAGCAAATTAGGACGAAGATAACATGATGAGAGATAAAGGAAAACTTGTAATTTGGCCGGTATATCTTGACCAGACAAAGTCAAGGAGCAGGGGCAGAATTATCTCCCGGAAAAATGCAATAAAGGAACCGCAACTTAATGAGATAAAGGAAGCAGCCAGGCAGCTTGGCTTGAACCCCGAAGTAGAGCCTCAAAAAGCCTATCCCAAGTCATGGTGGGAAGTAAGCGGGAGAGTGCTCGTGGACGATAAAGGTCCGAAATCTATTATTGCAAAACAGATAGCCTCAACCATTAAAAAGACACGAGGCCAGGAAAGTCCTGCCAAGACTTAAAATTAATGTCGCTTTTTAATAGATGAAAATGGGAATTTGAGATATTCTGGAAGATTAAAAAGCCCTATATTCTATATAAATGTCAGATATCTTGAAAATTTCCTCATTTGGATTTCAGGCAACCCTTATAAGCCCAGCTAACATTTATTTTAGCCTTTTATAAGGATATCTCATTTCTTTTCCGCAGCGCTGGCAGAAAATTATGATATATCCTTCCTTCAGCCTGTAACGGGCATTTTTTCCGGGCACGAGAAAAGCATAACAGTGCTTGCAGATTCTACTTTTTATCTCCCTTGGAATACTCATCCGGTTTCTCATGGAAATGTTCCTGATAAGCTGCACATAACGCTCGCTGCGGTCAGGATGTTCTGCATGTTCCTTTTTTGCAAGCTCAAAAAGCCTCCACATGCGCTGGGTTGCGATTACCTTAATCAGGTTTTTCTGTTTTTTTTTTGCTATTTTAGACATAAGTAGATCGATCCTGCGTTTTCGTCTCAATCTCGAGTTTCAACCTCGATTGTGAGGCTTATTCAAAAATCAAATCAGGAATTAAGAATAATCACATTGATATCAGGATTCTTGCCGTGTACAAGGACTTTAAACTTTTCTGGATCTCCCTCCGTTACTCCTGGTTTCCCGTAGTGCATTGGAATTACGGATTTTGGAGATATGGCTGCAGCTGCACTTGCTGCTTCCTCCTCGTCCATCGTGTACGTGCCTCCTATAGGCAAAAGTGCGACATCGGCTATGATGTTTTTCATCTCAGGGAAAAAATCACAATCTCCTGCATGATAGATCCGGATTCCTCCAAGTTCCACTATATATCCCACACCAGATCCACGGGGATGATAAGATTTCTCAAGGTTATAAGCTGGAACTACTTCAATCTTGGTCCCCTTGATTTCAAGCCCATCAGCCAGTACATCTCCCTCAGCAATCCGCCTTGCATCCCCTTTGAATTGCAAGGATAAGCTCTCAGGGATCAGGGTGGTCGAGTCCGACTGCCTGACCTTCCGGATATCATCAGGACTGCAGTGGTCAAAGTGTTCATGAGTGATTAACAGGATATCGGCTTTATCTTCGAAAGCCGGCTCTTCACTGAGGTCATAGGGATCGATATAGATCTTTTTGCCGTCCCCTTCAAGTAAAAAGCCAGAGTGACCCAGCCATTTAATAGTAACGCTTCCAATCTGTACACTGTTCATCGCACGCACCTGCAGATTCCATAATCGAGCTTGTGAGAAAGCCCTATAATTGAATTATTTTGGGGTTATATTAATAATAACCGATAGATTTGAATTTCAGCAACCTTTTTCTTGCTCTTACTGCCTGTCCTTTTTGACAAAACTTGGCTCAAACACCCTGTTATAAATCGTTTTCTGTAGATAACACACAATAGGCAGTTTGATTACCACGGCTTCTCTTTTGTCCCCTGCGCTATGAACTCCTATTGATTCCTTCCCATCTGCGATCAAGAATAATTCTTCGTTATACCTGACCCCCTCTATTACAATATTATCCAGGAAATCCGCAAACTCTTTTGTAGTTTCTTTAAATTCAAAAGGCAGTGACCTGAACCTGTCAAGTTCATTAACGATAATAATTAAATTGCAGGCTTTTTCCAGTTTTTTTAGTTCGGTTTCAAACTCTTTTAAGAATTCTGGGCTGGATGAAAAAACAATCAGTTCTTCCTTTACCCCGGCAAGGATTTCACGTATTCTGTTCTTTATTCCCCAATCACTCTGGATACACCACACAGGAGAGGTTTTAGGTAACTCATAACTCAATTCATTGAGCTGGTCAAGGGTTCTAATTATACAGTTGATGAACTCATCTTTTATCTTTCCGATTACCTGCTTTGGGTCAACTGCCCGATAATGAGTGGGAGACCCTTGCCTCACTTCAAGAAATCCTTTTTTAGCAAGTACTTTAAGAATTTCATATATTTTGGCTCTCGGTACATTTGTAAGTTCATGAATCTCGCGAGCTGTAGCTTCTCTCAAACTGACAATCCCAATATAGGCTTTTGCCTCGTTTTCGGTTAGCCCTAGCTTTTCAAGGTCGCTAATTAACTGAGGATTGATTTGGTTGAACATTTGTTACCCCTAACGTAACAATAGATTTAAATCTTTCTGGCCTATATACGCCAGTAGATTTAAGCTACTAAGGATTCACAACACTGTCTGATAATTATCACAATGTATATTAATAAATCTTGAACAATAAGCTTTAAACTTAAAGAGAAAATAACACATTGAAGATATATATCAAATATCAAGGTCCTTAAATAACACCTCATATTGAAAATTATGAGAGGAATCTTAAATTACACTTCATATAAATTACACTTTATATCGAAAATTATGAGAGGAATCAACTATTAAACAATTTTTTGAAAAACTGGGGTTTTTTATTCAAAATAACCGTTTTTCCGTACTCCTGATAGCTTTCCTGTGCATAATCATAGCAACACAGGGAGCACAGTTAATCGAAATGAAATCAGGGACTGAAACCTTTGTAGGAAAAGACTCTCCTCTCTACCAGGATTATGATCACCTTTATCAAAAAATCTTCCAGACACAATCTATTGTGGTAATGGTAGAGGGCAACGATGCAAAAAATGCTGACTTGATGAGAGCTGTAGACAGGTTAGAACATCAGTTACAGACAACCGATGGAGTGATTGAAACTACAAGTCCTGCCTCCATTATCAAAAAGGTCAATTACAAGATGACAGGGAGGTATGAACTTCCCGAAACCGATGAAGAAATAAAAGCTATTATAGACGGAAACCCTGAGATTTTCAGCCAGATTATTCCTGACAATTCCCATATGGTAATTTCGGTAGTCATGGCTGGTTCAGCTAGTGACAAAACGCAGGAAGATATCCTCACTGCCACTGAAGATGCAGTTTCTTTTGCGAATTTTCCACCTTCTTACAACATTATTGTTACTGGCGACCCAGCATTCCGTATTTCCATGAACTATGAGATCAATTCCAGTATGGGTATACTTCTAGGTCTTTCAGCTGTTTTCATGGTTATTGTACTGCTCCTTGTGTTCAGACATGTACGCTGGTGTCTTCTTCCTCTGCCAATAGTTCTTCTTGGTATTGTTTACACCTTCGGAGCTATGGGTTATGTAGGGATTCCCATGTCCATGGTCTCCATGTCTGCATTTCCGATCCTCATAGGTTTAGGGATTGACTATGCCATCCAGTTCCATAACAGATTGGAAGAAGAATTGCAGGAAAAAGGGAACAAAACAAGAGCAGTTGCAGAAACCGTAAAGAATACCGGACCTGCAGTCATGATAGCTCTGGCAATGACAGCTCTTGGATTTTTCTCCCTTTTTACATCTACTGTGCCAATGATCCAGGATTTCGGGAAACTGCTCATGATAGGCATTCTAATGTGTTACTTCTCCTCAATCTTCGTAGGTATTACAACGATTTCTTTATTTGATAAGTACTCAGATAAGAATCCCCTGAGGAAGGTAGCAAATAAGATAAAACCTGCAAATCCGGCAAAGAAGAGTAAATCTGAGGATGAAAGCGAAAGCGATCGTCTGATTGGAAGAGTTCTCCAGAATATCACAAATCTCACTATCAAATATGACGTTCTTGTGTTGGGAGTCGCATGCTTACTCTGTCTTGGTGGCCTCTACCTCGATCAGTCCGTACCTATTGAGACTGATGTTCAAACCTTTGTGCCCCAGGATATGCCTTCACTTGTGGATCTCAGGCACTTGAACGATATCATGGGTGGAAGCGATGAATTAAATCTTATCATCAAGGTTGGGGATACAGCTAATCCGGATGTCCTTAAGTGGATTGACCAGTTTTCCAAACATGAAGTAGCCTCCAATAGCCACATTTACAGCGCTTCGAGTATCGCCTCACTGGTAAAGGAAAGAAACGAAGGTGTAATTCCCGATACCAGCCAGGAGATAGAGGATATTTATTCTCAAATTCCTGAATCACAGAAAGACCGCTATATGTATGGGGAGAATATGCTTCTCCTGAACTTCAATATAGGAACTGCGGTTGCGGACATCAAAGTGACGGGAATTGAGGAACTTACAGATATTGTCAAGCAGGATATGCAGTGGATGCCGGCTCCGCCAGGCACTGATGTCACGATTACCGGAAACTCGGTCGTGTTTATAGAGGTTATTACTGCTCTTACCAGCGGAAGAGTGACAATGACTTTCCTTGGCCTTATTCTCGTGCTCGCAGGTCTTTTTATTGTTTACAGAGACTGGGTGAAAGCGCTTGTCCCTGTAATCCCAATGGTGATAGTTATCGGCTGGTCTGGAGGAATTATGAGCTATCTTAATATCAGCTATACTCCCCTAACAGCAACCCTGGGAGCTCTGATTCTAGGAGTCGGGTCCGAATATGCGATTCTCATGATGGAACGTTACTTTGAAGAAAAAGGTAAGGGAGCAAGTCCTATTGAGGCAATTCGGATTACCAGTTCCAAAATAGGAAGTGCAATTATTGCTTCAGGAGCCACGACGGTATTCGGATTCATGGCTCTGCTAGCTTCCCCTTTCCCCATGATAACCGATTTCGGTATGGTTACAGTTATTGATGTCTTGCTGGCTCTTCTGGCAACTTTTGTAGTCTTCCCTCCGCTTATGATTATTCTTGATACCTGGAGAGATAGAAGAAAAGGGCTCAGTACAGCAGAGACCGAGACAAAAAAACAAATTCAGGGGGCCGAGATATGAGACAAATGTCCATAAAACTAAGGCAAAAAATAATTAAAAAAATTGCTATACTTACATTAATCCTATCAATATTATCAGCGACTGCATTTCCAGCCCTCGGAGACGATGATGAAGGAACAAACTTCCTAATTCCGGATCATGGATATACTGTAGACTACTACAGGAGCTACGGGGAGCCAGCCATCCGGATATCAATCACAGGAGATCCCGAGTTTAGCAGGGGAGAAACTGCAGACCTGAGTGTAAAAATTGTGAACGCTGGAGTAATAGACGGTTTTCAGAGGTTGAACGCAAAACAGAAAAGAATTCCGGACTCAGTCGAGGAAAGGCTTGCAGAGGATGAGATGGAAAAAGAGAAAGACTGTACAATTGCAAAAGACATTAAAGCCACCCTTGTTTCTGAATCGGAATATATTAAAGTTGAACCTACAGCCAGTCTGCAGACCGTGGGAAAACTTGAAACAGGTCATTCTGCAAGCCTTCGTTACACAATAAAAATAGATGGCGATGCACCTGCTGGAAACTATGAGCTTCTCCTGCCTGTAAATTACCAATATCAGGCAAACGTTCGAACTGCAACTGCAGATGTGATAAATCTGGGTCTGGCTGACACAAAGTATGCAAGAGACTATAAAGCGAAAACCGAAACTTTCAGACTGCGCGTTTCTGTAGAAGATAAACCAAAATTTGAAGTAACCAAAGTCTCTGGAAGTTTAGCCCAGGGAGAGCCTAAAGCCATTGAAGTTACCTATAAAAATAGCAGAGAGGGCGTAGCAAAAGATGCCTTAGCCCGAATAGTTGTTATGAGCCCTCTGAGCACTGAAAAATCCATAGTAAGGCTTGGAGATATAGGCCCCGGAGAAAACAAGACTGCCAAATTCGAGATTTCGGCAGATAAAAAAGCTATTTTGAAGAATTATGGTATAAACAGCGAAATAAAATATATTAACGAAGATGGGGAGACCTCCTTTTCACAGAATATGAAAATTAACGTACCCCTTGAAGCCGCAGAGAAGAAGTTTAGCATAACGGGTGTAGCAATTATACTGATTATCCTTATCGCCCTTTACCAGATCATAAATGTACACCGGAAAAGAAACAAGAATAATGAGAATGCATCAGGTGATGAAAATGAATAAAAATGGATTTTTTGTTGCTGTCACGACCCTTCTAATCCTTTGCTGGGCAGTCTTACCAGCGCAGGCAGCTCTACCTAAAAATTTTGATATCAGTGATAACTTTTACACAGTATATGGAGGGCCTGACCTTAATGCGACACTCATCGGAGATAATGAGTTTTCAAGAGGAGACACTGTAACCCTTAACATAGAGATGATGAATAAAGGCCTAATTAGCGGTTTTAAATCCGAAAAAGATGTAAAGGTCGGAAGCTATGTAGATCAGATGCTCCAGCAGGCAGAAATGCAGTATGAGGCTCAGGCTACGACAGCAGTGGGCATCCTTGCAACCCTTAAATCCGATGATCCAAATATTAAGGTCAAATCAGGATCCCAGCAAGCAGGCACTCTCAAACAGGGAAAACAGAGTTCAAGCCCTACAAAATTTACGATTGAAATTAATAAAAATGCTTCTGCAGGTACCTATCCTTTAAGCCTTGAGCTTTCGTACATGTATCAGAACAATGTTCAGGTAGGAGGAGATGAATTTGATAGTACTACAGGTATTGTAACTAACAAGAAAGTAGGCATCTGGTACGAAAACGAGACTCAGAAACAGACTATAAAGATAAAAATTAAGGAAGAACCTTACTTTGAAGCCACAAGTGTAACTGGTGAACTTTATCCTGATGAAGGCGGAATGCTTTATGTCACGTATAAAAATACTGGTGAAAAACCTGCAAAAGATGCGACGGTTCGAATCAGTGCAGCCGATCCCTTCAGTACAACTGACGACCAGTCCTATTTAGGAACCCTGAACCCAGGAGAAAGTGCGGTTGCTGTTTTTAAGATGGCAGTAGACGAGACCGCAACCCCCAAACCCTATTCCATAAACAGCGAAATTCTCTATGAAGATGCTGACGGGCATAACAAGATCTCAGACAGCGTGAAAATTAACACTAAAGTCTTGCCTGCTAAAGAGAAACTTCCTGGCTATCAGATGGTAACAGGGGTTGCATTTATGGCTCTCGCAACATTTTTTATCATGTTGAAAAAAAAGAGTCAGGATTGAAGCAATAAAGTAAAAGATTGAAAGCGAACTAGACTTTATAATTTGTGACCTCAAAAGTAGTCCACTCAAAATAGTTCGCTCTGTACCGTTTCCGGTTTGAAAATGAAATCAAACCGGACGGTGCAATTCTTTAAAAAGGAAGCTATTTTCTTTAACAAAATTACTTTGATGAAAAAATCCTTTTTTATTTGTTTTTTTCACTGGCAGTTTTCGCAACCATTACCTCGGTCGATTTGATAACTGCATAAATCCTGTCCCCAGGTTTGATGTCAAGTTTTTCTGCAGCTTCCCTGGTGACTACAGAGGTCATAGTTGAGGGTTCTATTTCAATTGTAATTTTACAAACAAGCCCGCTTTTCTCCACATCGAGTACTTTACCAGGCAATTGGTTTCTGGCTGACAACTTAAAACTTACATTTTCCCAGGCTGTCTCATCCTTTATAGTTTCATTAATAAGCTGTTTACCGGTATCATACTCAGCCAGTAACTTTCTTCCAACATCAGTCAGGAAAGTACCCTGGTTTTTCCCTCCCCGCACTGTGATAATTGCAGGCTCGTCGAGAGCTTCATTCATTTTTTTAAGCATATTCCAGGCATGTTTATATGAGATCCCGAGCTTCTTGCAGGCTTTCCGAAGCGAGCGTTCTTCATCTATTGCCTTCAGTAACTCAGCTCTTCCAGCACCCATTACTGTTTTTCCATCTTCCGTAAACCAGAGCTTTGTTCTTGCTTTCACAGATATTTCACCTTTTACCGGAGCACATGGACAGAACTTGCCTTGAATTGGGCATAGGCCGGAACTCCCGGAATAATTATTCATTTCCTCTGCCGATTGTCGGGTTATCAGGGCATTAAGGAGAATACCACAGTCAACTTTCACCCGAACAAGAGCTCCCAGAGTCCAGACTTCTGTAACCCTGCCCTGTAAAGAGTTTCTGACGCTGGAATCTGTCGAAGTTTTACTTAAAGCTATGTTTTCAGGTCTGAGAAGGGCATGTACCTGGCTCCCTACCTCAATATTCCCTGAAGCATCAATAATCATCTCCCCGGCTTTAATTTTTATTTTTCAAAGATTTCTTCAGGAGTTACTATTTGCATAAATTTTCCATCCATTATTATTGCGATCCTCTCAGCTATAATCCATGCCTCGGGATGGTCATGGGTAATTATTAAACATGCAGCGCAGTCAATCTTTTTTTGTTTTTGTGTATAGTTTGAGAGCAGTTCCCTGGCGATTTCAAGGAGTTTCTTCTTTGATATTATTTTTTCATGCGCATGCCAAATTCAATATTTTTCTTCACATTCATGTGAGGAAAAAGCGAGTAGTCCTGATAGATAAAAATAAGATCATGTTTTTCAGGAGGCAGATGGGTTACCTCTTTTCCGTCAATCGAAATTTATGCCGTCTATTTATCCTTTTTTAAATCTGTTTTGTCATTTTTCTTCCAGAAGATATCTTTTAAACCATTCTCCAGCCAGATTTGCGACCTCTTCTAAAGTGTCCGGTTCTTCAAAAAGGTGGGTCGCTCGGGGAACAATCTTAAGTTCCTTATATTCTACTTTTAATCGGTTTAATGCCCATTGGTTCATCTCTATTACCTGAAAATCTTCCCCACCTACAATAAACAGGGTCGGTGCCTTTACGTCCGGCAGGGCTCTTTCAGCCAGATCAGGTCTTCCTCCTCTGGAAACGACAGCCTTTACAACATTCTCATGTTCTTTTGCAGCTATAAGTGCGGCTGCAGCCCCAGTACTGGCTCCAAAATAACCTATATTGAGTTTTTTGGTATCAGGATTGCTTAAAATCCAGTTTGTTACGCCAACAAGCCGGTTCGCGAGCAGGTCAATGTCAAACCTGAGGTGGGCCGTTACCATGTCAATTCTCTCTTCCTAAGCTGTCAACAGATCGAATAATAATGTTCCAAGCCCTTCTTTCTGAAGTTCCTGAGCAACATATCTGTTCCGAGAACTGAATCGGCTGCTCCCGCTTCCGTGTACAAAAACAACAATCCCCTTTGCTCCTTCCGGAATAGTGAGATTCCCTTCAAGTGTAATAGAATTAATTGGGATTCGAATTTCATTACTGATTTTGCCTTTACTTGATAATTCGCTCATGCCAATCCTCCAAAGGTTTTACTATTAATTGCAGATCTGCATATCAGTAAATACCAATTCGTCAGTAAATGTCAAATTGTCAGTAAATGCCAAATTGTCAGTAAATGCCACATTCAGTAGTTCACTAATTTTT
>DADO01000106.1:0-4274 GCA_002509325.1 Methanosarcina sp. UBA402
ATAGACAGAGAACTCGGAGTAAATAAGGTGAGGGTAAGTCTCACAAGAAGAGCAGTCGATCCCAATGATATTAAAAAGGGACCTGTTAATGCAATTGTACTTAACCCGGTTAAACTTCCGTCTCATCATGGACCGGATGTAAGGAGTGTTCTTTCACAAATTAACATAACGACTGCAGCCCTGAAAGTCCCAACGACTCTTATGCATATACACACTGTAAATATGGATATTAACACTGACTGTACTGTAGAAGATATCAAGAAAATTTTCGGCTCCCAGTCCAGGATACGTTTCATAGATCAGGGGATTACATCTACAGCTGAAATAATTGAGTTTGCGCGAGATATTGGACGTCCCAGACATGATATGTGGGAGCTCTGTATCTGGCCTGAGTCCATTACAGTGACCGAGAAGGAGCTTTACTTCTTCCAGGCTATTCATCAGGAATCTATTACAATTCCCGAAAATGTGGATGCAATAAGGGCCATGATGGAACTGGAAAGTGACGGCGCGAAGTCAATCGAAAAGACAAACAAAACTATTGGACTGAATAATAAATAAGGTTACTAACAAATAACAAATAGCCCACTTTCCGCAGATGTATACAAAAATGCCATCAATTTACTCAAAATGGCAATAGCTTAAATTACCGTCCTAATCTCAACAGATAATTTTGGGCAACTAGGCAAATAAGTTCTACATTTGTGTTTAAGTGCGGAAAGTGGGAATAAGACTCCATAATCTGAGTCTCTATGGAGACTTAAGTCTTAAGTCTTTGAGGAATCTGGATATTCTGACTGGATATTCAGAATTGTATTGTTGAAATTCAGAGGATCATATCTGATAATTCGTGTTTTATAGTCATTTCCGATAAGTGATAAGTAATTCCAAAGATGACTCCGATCCATGAACTAATTTCGTGGTTTATACAGGCTCTTTCTCACTCTTTCACTAGAAGTTATTTTCCTGTTATCTCTTGCAGTTTAGGGATTTTAAGAAGCTCGAGAAGAGTCGGTGCAACGTCACATAGTTCTCCATTTCTAAGGGCTTTCACCTCATGGTTTCCAAAGTAAATGCATTCTACCGGATTTGAGGAGTGTGCAGTATGTGACTCTCCTGTTTTTAGGTCAATCATCTCCTCGGAATTTCCATGATCTGCGGATATAAGTGCTGCACCTCCTTTTTCATTTAGAGCCTCAACAATCCTGCCAATACATCTGTCCACGGCTTCTACCGCTTTAACTGCAGCTTCAAATATCCTGGTGTACCCAACCATATCCATGTTTGCAAAGTTCAGGACAATAACATCATACTTTCCTGACTTGATTCTTCTGATAACTTCATCCATAATCTCATATCCGCTCAGTAAAGGCTAAGTAGATCACAAAATTTTCGGATAGCTCCTATCCTTAACGGACACCAGCTATTTTTTCCGCTTCTTTTTTACCTTCCAGCCCCTTTTCCGTATCCAGGACTTTAAGGGTGACTTTCATAACCGAATCCGGATTAAGTGAAATGGAATCTATACCCTGTTTTACCAGGAACTCTGCGATTTCAGGATAGTCGCTAGGTGCCTGTCCACAGATCCCGCTGTGCCTTCCATTCTGTTTTGCCCCCTGTACGGCCATTGCCATTATTTTCAGAACACCTGGATCCCGCTCATCGAATTCTGCAGCAAGAATTTCCGAGTCCCTATCAACTCCGAGGGTCAACTGGGTAAGGTCATTTGAGCCTATGGAAAAACCATCGAAATATTTGCTGAATTCGTCAATTTGAAGAACATTATTTGGAATCTCGCACATAACATAGACCTGAAGCCCGTTTTCTCCTCTTTTTAGCTCGTTTTTCTCCATTTCGGCAATAACCTTCCGCGCTTCCTCAATTGTCCTGCAGAAAGGAATCATAATAATGAGATTTTTGAGCCCCATTTCCTCCCTGACTTTTTTCATAGCCCTACACTCAAGAGCAAAACCTTCCCTGTAACGCTCATCAAAATAGCGGGAAGCTCCCCTGAAACCAAGCATGGGGTTATCTTCCTTCTCTTCAAAATAGCTGCCCCCAAATAGGCTTGCATACTCGTTAGTTTTGAAGTCACTTGTACGGACTACGACATCCTTCGGGTAGAAAGATGCAGCAATGGTTCCGACACCCTGAGCAAGCTTATCTACGAAATATGCTTCTTTATTTTCAGAATTTTGGGTAAGTTTTTCAATTTCCTGAAGGGCTTTAGGGTCTTTGACCTTTTCAGGATGCACCAGAGCCATTGGATGGATCTTGATATAGTTTGAGATAATAAACTCCAGCCTTGCAAGCCCGATTCCGTCGTTTGGGATCATGGAAAGGCTAAGAGCCTCATCAGGGTTTCCAAGATTCATCATAATTGCAGTTTTAGGGCGCTTTGTGTCTTTAAGGCTCAATGTGTCTTTGTGGAAAGGAAGAATTCCTTCGTACACAAGCCCATATTCACCTTCCGCACAGCTTACGGTAATTTCCCGACCTGTCTCGAGAACTTCGGTTGCATTGCCTGTTCCCACAACTGCTGGAATTCCCAGTTCCCGGCTAACAATGGCTGCATGTGAGGTTCTACCTCCCTGGTTCGTGACAATTGCAGCTGCTCTTTTCATTACAGGCTCCCAGTCAGGAGTTGTGGTATCAGCAATCAGAATCTCTCCCTGTTTAAAAGAAGGCAGATCTGAAACGTCGGGGATTACATGTGCCTTTCCGGGGGCAATTTTGTCTCCTACGCTCCTGCCTTTGGCAAGGACAGTTGATTTTTTTTCGAGCACATAGGTTTCCAGAATATCTTTGCTTTTCTGAGACTGGACAGTTTCCGGCCTCGCCTGCACTATAAAGAGGTCTCCTGTTACCCCGTCCTTTGCCCATTCGATATCCATGGGCATGGATTTCTTGTTTTTATTTGAGTAATAGTCTTCAATGGTAATAGCATACCACGCAAGTTTAAGCACTTCGTCGTTATTGATGCAGAAGCGACGGCGATCCGCCTCAGGGACCTCCACATTCCGGGTAAGCATTTTGGAGCCGCCTTGCCCATAAATCATCTTAATTTCTTTATCCCCTAAATTCTTCTCGATAATCGGCTTATACCCTTCCCTGAAAGTTGGCTTGAAAACATAGAACTCGTCTGGATTGACCTGCCCCTGCACGATATTTTCTCCAAGCCCGTAGGAGCCGGTAATGAAAACTATGTCCCTGAATCCAGTTTCCGTATCCAGAGTAAATATAACGCCGCTTGAAGCCAGATCAGACCTGACCATTTTCATTATCCCTATCGACAGTGCTACTTTAAAATGATCAAAGTGATTTATTACCCTATAGGAAATAGCCCTGTCAGTAAAAAGCGAGGCAATACAGCGTACGCAGGCATCTCGAAGCGCGGGATAGCCCCGGATGTTAAGGTAAGATTCCTGCTGACCCGCAAAAGAAGCAGTGGGTAGGTCTTCAGCCGTCGCCGAACTCCGTACGGCTACGTCCGTAATTTCTCCGTACTGCTCACATAGTTGGTCATATCCGGTTTTAATTTCCTGCCAGAGGTCATCCGGAATTCCTGCTCCAAGGATCAGGTCCCTTGCAGTTTTTCCCCTTTTTGCAAGTTCTGATACATCCGAGGTATCAAGCCCTTCCAGGGTTTGCTTGAGCTTTTCGAGAATCCCTCCGGCTTTGAGGACATGCCAGTAAGCTTCTGCAGTCACTGAGAAACCATTTGGGATCTTTACTCCCTTTGGTATAAGCTCCCTGTACATTTCTCCAAGAGAGGCATTTTTTCCGCCCACAAACGGAACATCTTCAATTGAAGTCTCATCAAACCAGCGTATGTACTTACTTTTGTTCTCAGACATTTCCCCTAAATCCCCTTTAAAATTATTATATTTTCAAAAACAATTACGAAACGCGTCTAAGATCTCTACATTAGTTGGAACTTTCCCCAAAGATATACAGGATATTCGTGAATAAAGAGGCTCCATTACAATTTATGCATCGATGACAGAAATGAATTTCCCCTATTTATCCTGTTCCGGTTTGGGTAAAAGATCTGAAGCTTAATAAAATGGATACAAATCTGAGTTTGAGAAGTTTATCAGGCTCTTCGGTGTTTCGAGTGAGTAATTCAGATTCATTCCCTGAATTTGAGAGTAACATGTCTAATATTTAAAAACATTTGTAACTATTCAGGTAGGCTTTTGAAGGCTGTCCAATTTTCCTCGTTCCAAGGAAAAATTGGATATAAAATGATGTAACTATTCAGCCTATCAAAA
>DADO01000106.1:4450-4648 GCA_002509325.1 Methanosarcina sp. UBA402
CCTATCAAAACATGTCTGTTGATATTGATTCTAACGAAAACGAGGAAACCGAGAATTAACTTATGAACAATGAGAAAACACAGTCAATCGCAAACAGTCAAAGAAACTCAAATTACAGAAATTTGTCTATTGGATTTTAGTAAAGATGGCTATTGATGTTGTTTTATATAGGCTGAATAGTTACGAAATTGAATAATA
>DADO01000226.1 GCA_002509325.1 Methanosarcina sp. UBA402
TATTATATTATCGATACTAAAAAGTTCAGAAGATATAGCCAGCAAGCTGGCGGTTTCTATACAAGATGTGGAGTCGTTTTTTGATATCATAAACGACTCCATTGTCTTCAATACTTTTTTAATTATGCCTTCATTTGTAAAAAACAGGTTTCGGAACTAAGGATATTCGGAACTACTGGAAGAGGATACCTTTTTATCCATAATTAAAGTTCACAGTTTACACATATAGAACCTTTTGGAAGAAGTTTAGAACAAATTCATTTGTAATTACTCGATGTAGTTCTTAATCAAGAGGCTACAAAAAAAGAGATTTCCGAGATGCTCGATGTTGATTACGACCTTATTTTTCTGACAGGAGTGGGAAACGCATGGCCAATGGTCAGAGCTCATTCTGTTCTTAATAACCTTCACTCTATTACAGACAAAAAGCCTCTGGTACTGTTTTATCCAGGAAAATTCAGTGGGCTTGACCTTAGCTTATTTGGTAAATTTAAAACCAAGAATTACTACAGAGCTTTCCGCTTGATGCCAGAGGCGATGTAATCAAGAAATTTCTAAGGTTTTTTGAGGGAAATTTGAGGAATTTGACATATACCTTAAAATTTCTGACCAGGTCACATTGACATCTGGTCAGGGTGCTAAACATGACAGCCGCAGGAATAAGAATTGAGGATTTATTTGAGAAAAACATCAGAAGGGATATCAACGGAGTAATAAAGGTAGATCAGGAAGACGAAAGGAGCGTCTATACCGAACTTGACGAGTATGTGGTAACAGGCGAGTCTCTGAAGCATTTTGATATATTCTTCAGGAATTATACTGCAGCAATGGAAGAGCCAACAGATAGGATAGGAGTCTGGATCTCAGGGTTCTTTGGCTCTGGAAAATCTCATTTTCTCAAAATTCTGTCTTATTTGCTGGCGAATAGAGAAGTTCGGGGGAAGACAGCGCTCGAGTTTTTCAGGGAAAAAATAACAGACCCCGCTATTTTTGCCAATATCGAAAAAGCCGTTACTACAGGCACTAAAGATGTTATTCTTTTTAATATTGATTCCAAAGCAAACACTGCAAACAAGGGTGATGAACAGATTGTAAACATCTTCATGAGAGCTTTTAATGATATGCGAGGGTATCTGGGAGATGTTTTCTGGATCGCAGACCTTGAAGAAGACCTTGAAGAAAAAGGGCTTTATGAGGCTTTTAAAGCAGAATTCGAGCGCATAAACGGAGAGCCGTGGGAAGAAAGAAGAGTAGCCTATGGTTTTGAGCAGGACGATATTATAGAAGCCCTTGAAAACTGCGGCCACATGAGCAAGGAAGCTGCTACCAGGCTGTTTGAAAACGACGGAGCAGGCTATACTTTTAGTGTTGAGAAATTTGCAAAGAAACTCGATAAGTACTGCAAATCAAGGGAAAAAGACCATCAGGTAATTTTCCTGGTGGACGAAGTGGGGCAATATATAGGAGAAAACAGCAAGCTGATGCTCAACCTTCAGAATATTGTAGAAGAACTCGGGACTAAACTCCAGGGAAAAGCCTGGGTTGCAGTCACTTCACAGGCTGATATTGATACTGTTACAAAGGAACATGTGAAGGGGCATGACTTTTCTAAGATCCAGGGACGTTTTAACACCAGGCTTGGACTTACCAGTGCCAACGTGGATGAAGTTATCAAGAAAAGGATCCTGCATAAGAAGGAGGAATACAGGGACGTTCTGGCCTCTTATTATGCTGAAAAACAGACAATACTCAGGAACCTGCTCGCTTTTTCAAATCGGGCTGAAATTAAAGTCTACAAAAACGAAGACGACTTTGTAAACGTATATCCTTTTGTTCCCTACCAGTTCAACCTTGTGCAGAAGGTCTTTGACAGAATCAGAGAAACAGGGTTTACGGGCAAACACCTTGCAAAAGGGGAAAGGTCAATGCTCAGCGCTTTTAAGGAGTCGACTGAGAACTACTGCGAGAATAATGTAGGAATGCTGATTCCTTTCCACGCCTTCTATGAGACCATTGAAGGCTTCCTTGCCCCGATTATCGCGAGAACAATCTCCCATGCCCGGAAAAACGATTTTCTTAACGACAAAGACTGTGAACTTCTGGAAATCCTGTTTATGATCAGGAGTATTAAGGAAATTGAGCCGAACCTCGACAACCTGATAGTACTCTCTATCTCCTCAGTTGACGAAGATAAGATCATACTCAAACAGAGAATCATTGGATCCCTGCAAAGACTCGAAGAACAGACCCTGATAAACAAGTCCGAAGACAGGTACTACTTCCTGACAAATGAAGAGCAAGAGATCGACAAAGAAATTAAAAGGATAGGTATCGAAGAGCACCAGATCCTTGATGAAATCCATGGGATGCTCTATGACCAGAAACAGGGGGTCTGCCCGGCTTCCCATAAGGGCTACAGGTTTAACAGAGCTATTGACGACAGGGTAAAGTCCCTTTCAGGCGCAGACCTTACAATCAAGTTCCTAACCCCTCTTTCAGACCAGTATAATAGTAAAAAAGGCAACCAGCAGTCCCTAAGCGGTGAGAATTTAAGCAATATCGATTCAACGGACACCCTGCTTTTCATACTTCCGGAAGACGAATTGATCGACCAGATCAGGTTCTACCTGAAAATAGAGAAGTATCTCAAGCAAAACTCTTCAAACCGGAACAATGTGGAAATCCAGAATATTCTTTCCACAAAGCAGCAGAATGCAAACAGTGCAAGAGCAAAAGCCCTGGAACTGATCCAGAAAGGAGTCTCGGATTCAAGGGTGTTTGTTGACAACAAGGAAGTAAGCCCCGAAAAATCCAGCCCGAAAGAGCGAATAAAGGAAGGGCTCGACCTTCTTATAAAGAACGTCTACAGCAAAGCCTGATATGTTACAAAGGACTATGAAAGCGAGAGCGAAGTGCTCAGATTTCTGCGCTCGGACGACCTTGAGAGATTCGGAGTTGAAGGCAGTGACATAAACAGGCTGGCTTTAAAGGAGGTTCTTGACTACATCCAGATAAAGTCCGGGAAAAGCGGGAGAGTTCTTTTAAGCGATTTAAAGGACCGTATTACGAAAAAGCCCTACGGTTGGAAAGAGATGACGATTTCAGGGCTTGTAGCAACGCTTTACCTCAGGGAAGAGATTAAACTTCGCTATCAGTCCGAATACCTGTTCAAGGACCCGGAAGCTACGGCAAAACACCTGACAAGAAGAGATGATGCTGATAAACTTCTTATAGAAATCAGGGAAAAGACCGGGGAAGAAGACCTCAAAACTGTAAAATTGATCCTCAAAGATCTTTTCGAAAAACTAAGCCTGCCAGAAAAAGAAGGAGAGCTCTTTGAAACTGCAAAGGGCATATTCCAGAAAGAGCTTTCAGGCCTGCAAGTAATTGAAGGCAAATATGAGGAAGAAGGAAGCTTCCCAGGCAGAACTCCAATCAAAACCTACAGGAAATTCCTGAAGGAACTGACAGACAATTCGGATCCCTCTGCTTTTTTAAGAGACGTTGCTTCCCGAAAGACCGAATTTGAAGAGCTGCACGCCGATGCAGAGCCTGTAAAGAACTTCTTTAACGGCTCCCAGGTTGAAATCTTCAGAAGACTTGCCCACAATTACAGGGATTACTCCAGAAATATCCAGTTCCTCAGTGAAGAAACAAGAGCAGATATTGAGGAAGTAAACAGAATTTTGAACCTGGAAGAACCCTATTCCCAGATCCGACATCTTCCCGTGCTGGAGAAGAAAATAGAAGCTTCAATTCAAGAGGCTCTTTCTGCCCAGAAGAAAGAGGTAAGAGAAAGCCTTGACCTGGTTACAAAGGAGCTTGAGAAGGATCTTTCAGACGAAAAGTTCTCTGATGATTTCAGGGAAAAGGCGCTTGGGCTCTTCAATGTAGTCAAAAGAACCGTAGAAGACGCTGAGGACTGCGCTCTAGTCCAGAGTCAGTTCTCTATGATAAACTCTCTCCGGGTAGAAGCCTACAGGCAAATAGATCTAGAGAGGCAGACCATCCGGGAAAGGCCCCCGGAAATACCCTATGGAAGAGGCACTGATAATCCAGGGCAGACAGGAGGAAGATGTGTCTCGCCCCAGGCCCCACCGGTTCCACAAAGGACTACCAGAGTAATAAATATATGGTGCTTTTTTTGTTAACTCTCAGCCAAGATTTTTAATCCCTTTTTATCAGTAATAAAGAAAGCTATAGCTGCCCCTGTCAAAAATACCGCCAAAGAGCAGTACTTTTTCACCGAGCGCATCGTATATCGGTGTAAATTCTCCATATTCAGTAGTTCGCTAAAATCTTT
>DADO01000043.1:0-2750 GCA_002509325.1 Methanosarcina sp. UBA402
ATTTTAGCGAACTACTGAACTTAGTTAATAAGCTCCAAAATATCTCTCAATAGGACTTCAATAGTATCCAAACAGGTAAAAAACTAAAGGTAAAACCCGATTAATTCATTTAGATAATCTTGTCTCCTCTCAAAATAGTTCTTACGAGAAGGTCGCCAGTAGAAGTATCAAAGGTTACCGTTCGTCCGTAATTCTTTCCAGTATCCTCAGCTACAATTGGTATTCCAAGCCTTTCCAGGGTGTTTCTTGCCGATATTATATTTCTTTCACCTATATTCATATTCCGATTTTCAAACATATGTGCTCCTCCGACAAGTTTTGCTTCGAGTCTATTTCTGGAAGAGCCTTTTTTTACCATATTGTCTGCGAGATATTCTATCCCGGAATTTGCGTATTTCAGAGGGTTGTCCTTTATACGTGCATGATTTATGCTTGGAAGCATCGCATGGACAAGCCCTCCTATTCTTTTCCGCCTGTCATAGAGTGTTATACCCACACACGATCCCAATCCGAAGGTTTTAATTTTCACCGGACTCCTGGCCACCGCACAAGCCCCCATTCCCACTGTAACTATGCCTGAGTCGGTCATCTTGAAAAAACCTCCTGATTAAAAAATTCTTTGATTTAGAAACGATCTTGAATCTAATTATTCTTTATTTGTATTCGGTTAAGGATTTTGTTAACCCAAAATTGACTACTCATATTCTAATCGCATATTGATATCCAATTTTGTAGTTGACGAAAATTACGATGAAAGTAATATGTTTGGAACAATTCGTATCTTAACCGAATCCAAATGAATCATTCTTAAGTTTACCCCAAACTTTGTACTTATTCTTGGCTTGTTCTGAGTCTCTGGTTTAGGAGTCTCTGGTTTAGGAGTCTCTGGTTTAGGAGTCTCTGGTTTAGAAATGAGCTTAAGTTTATCCATATCTTTTTAGTTCTACAAAAACCAAGCAAAAAACCAGGTTTTTAAGAAAAAGTATTAGGAGATACACTTTCATGAACACTTAAATAAATCTGATCTCCGGTTAACCAGGCTTCTGACGAAGCATTTCATTAATCCTATTTAACATGTAATCCATGGAAGCAGGATCGAGCAAAGTTAAAACATTTCCGTAAACTTTCTCATCTTTTATAAGAAACTCAGCATCGAGCAGGAGGGCAAAATCCGTCTTACAACTCATTTCCGTGAGCACCGAATTCAGGATAGAACCGAACATATCATACACCGTATAAGGCGTTGAAATCAGAATATTGAGATCCAGAAACTTTGAAAGCGCGGTTACATAAGTTCCTGCGAGGATATGGCTAACTTCTTCTATCAAAGATTTGTTCATGGTATCAGCCGTATCTTTTCCTTCCTCCCCGCCTGAAAGGATCAGAGAGAGTCTCTTTACACTCTTCTCAGGGAAGATGATCAATATGTACCCATTCAAATCTTTTTCAATATGCATAAATGATCCCAGAACTGGGAAGTCCGAAACGCCTGTTATCTTCGGTATATTTTCAATTAGCTCAAATTTCGCGCTCAGAACACTTGTCTGCACGAGGCTATTTGTTAGCTTATAGAGGGAAGTTGCCGAATTCCCGATCCCAATATTTTCGAGCTCTTTCAGAGCCCCATATTCGTATTTACTTAAATTTTTGAGGTTCTTGATCTCTTCCATGAATATCCCTTGAGATTTCTTTTATGTACAGCCGCTCTCTTGTATTGTAAGGTCTAAAGAGACTGGATGCAGCTCCAAGCAGTGTTTCGGACTTTCCTATTACAAAAAATCCTCCATTTTCGAGACCTTGATAGAAATTAAGCTGCAATTGTTCCTGAATCTCTTTTTTAAAATATATCATCACGTTTCGGCAGATAATAAGATCAAAACGATTATTTTTGGAGCCTGAAATAAGGTCATGACGTTTAAATTGCATTAAATTTTTCAATTCGTCTATTATCTGATATGCGTCTCCCTGCTTCACGAAATAGTGTTCTTTTATGCTTGGATCAAGATTTTTAAGTGAATTTTTGCTGTAAACGCCTTTCCTGGCTTTTTCCAGACTCTGAGTATCAATATCCGTACCTATGATTCTTATTCTATAATTATTAATATCTGATTTCAGGACCCTGTGCAACAGGATAGCAAGGGAATAGGCTTCCTCTCCTGCCGCACAACCAGCACTCCAGATGCGGATTGATCGGATTAATGATTCTGATCTGTATTTAACAATACAAGGAATGATCTCCTTTTCGATTATCCTGAAAGTTTCGGGATTTCGGAAAAATTCACTGACATTTACAGTAAGGGCATTAATAAGAAATTCATATTCTTGTGAATTTTTCTTCAAGTGTTTCAAGTATGCTCCGTAACTCTCGGAATTGGTGGCTCGAATACGTACATTAATTCTACGCCTGAAATGAGCTTCCTTATAATGCTCGCAGTTAAAGCCAGTGTTTTGAGTAATAACTCTCTTTAACAGCTCGAAGCCAGGGTCTTCCTCCAGGTTTCGAGCTATCTTTGTCTCTTTATTTATCTTTTTATTTATTTCATCATCACTTGCTTTTCTAAATGAATTATTGCCCATTTCTTCACCGGCAGCACTTTATTTAGGCATTTTTTATTTACAGTATTTAGCATGAAAGTGCTTTCAAGTACTTTCATTTCTTTGTGCCCGTTACTCGAAGAATTTCATGTTCGTTTTGTCCGTTTTACGGTTTTTTGTCTATTTTATACATTTCAAATCAGGAAGTTTATATA
>DADO01000043.1:3026-8392 GCA_002509325.1 Methanosarcina sp. UBA402
GGAAGTTTATATATTTCAAATCAGAGAGTTAACATCAATTATTAAAATGACGTTCCCGTCACCCAGTATCGTTGCTCCTGCAAGCCCTCCAGTATTTTCAAGAAGTCTGCTTTTGAAGCTTTTTACTATTACTTCCTGTTTTCCGAGTAACTCATCCACAATTATTCCAATATATTGCCCTTGTTTTTCAACTAGAACAATGGAAAGATTTTTTTCTTCCTTATCAGGCAACTGAAACAGCTTTCTCAATTTAAGAAGCGGAAGAACTTTATTATTTATCAGAATGACTTCCTGTCCGTTAATACGCTTGATTTCCTGTCCGTTAATTTCGATGTTTTTTACTATGTTTGTGAAGGGAATTGCATATCTCTCCATTCCAACTCTTACCAGCATGGCCTGATAAACCGCAATGGTTAGAGGCAGTTTCAATTCGAATCTGGAACCAAAGCCGGACTTCGACTCGACTTTTACAGACCCTCCAAGGCGCTCAATTCTGTTTTTTACGACGTCCATTCCAATCCCCCTTCCGGAGATATCAGTAACGCTGCCGGCGGTGCTGAGCCCTGGAGTAAAGATTAGCTGCATTGCCTCCCTTTCCTGAAGCTGTTCCGCGCTTTCTTTTGAGATAATTTCTTTCTTTAATGCAGCTTTCAGGATTTCATCGGTATCTATTCCACATCCATCGTCTTCGATTTTGATAAGGGCAAAGTTTTCCTGTCTTGAAGCTGTAATAAATATCGTGCCAGTCTCCGATTTTCCAAGTTCCACACGCCTTTCTGGAACCTCGATTCCGTGATCAACTGCATTTCTTAACAGGTGCACTAGGGAATCTCCAATCTCCTCAAGAATAGTCCTGTCGAGCTTGATTTCTTTCCCTTTAATTATAAAATCTATTTTTTTATTCTGTGCTCGTGCAAGATCTCTTACCATTCTGGGATAAATATAGGTGATATGGTCCAGAGGTACCATTCTCGCTTCGATAACCTCATCTTGCAGTTCTCTTGTTAGGTTATAAAATTCAGAAAGTGCCCCCTCAAGCTCCTTGGATTTCAGGTTACCTGTAAGCTCATTTATCCTGCTCCAGTTGATTACGAGCTCGCCCACAAGATTCATCAATTTATCGAGCTGTTTGGTGCTAATTCTTGAGCTCTGAATAGTTTTTACTTTAAGATTTGATTTCAGAAAATCGGTGGCTTTTCCTTCTTTTTCTCCACTGTTTCCCCCTACACTATCTTTTATCTCACTGTCTTTTTCTCCTACACTATCTTTTTCCCTACTGTCTTTTTCTCCTACACTATCTTTTTCCCTACTGTCTTTTTCTCCACAATCTTTTTCTCCACTATCTTTTTTTCCACTGTTTTTTATCTCATTGTTTTTTATCTCATTGTTTTCTGTCTCCTTGTTTTGTCCACCTTTTTCCTTTTCATTGTCTTCTACTTTCTCATCTCTGTCTTCGCCATATTTTCCTTCATCATCTTCTATTTCACTATTTTCTATTGCGCTATGGCTGATCTCACTGTCTTTCTCTTCGCCTTCTTTTGTTTCACTACCTATCGCTTGTACAGACAGGTATGTTTGTGCAGACAGGGATTTATCTTCATCTTTCTGAACAGGGGTTTTGGGAGGCTCATTTATAGCCCTTAATGTTCCTAGCACCTCGCAGACATCAGGATAGGATTCATATTTACTACCTGTATCTTTTTTTCTTTTTCCAGCTCCATCTGGCTCACCCTCAAAGGCATTTTCTACAAACCCCTCAAGGGCATCCACGCATGCAAAGAGAACGTCAATCAAAAGAGAATCAAGTACAACTTGCCGTGCACGCAGCCTGTCGATCAAACTTTCCATTTCGTGCGTTAACTCGACAATTTGTTTGAACCCCATAGTTGCAGCCATGCCTTTGAATGTATGAGCTGCACGAAATAACGTATTCATCTGCTCCATATTTTCTGGATCATTCTCAAGCGCCAGCAGGGAATCGCTCAGCTCTTTGATGTATTTCTCTGACTCTGCCCTGAAAATGCACATATATTTTGACATGTCCATAATTTTCCCTGCCTTCTTGGAAATTCAGATTTTAGAAATTCAGATTTTGAAAGTTTAAATTTTTCCTTTTCGAGTGATTTCTCAATACAGAGTTCAATCCGGGATCGAATTCTGGATTTGGGTTACCTTACTATTTTTATAATTTCTTCAGCCATTTCATCCAGAGGAATCACAAGATCCGCCAGTTCTCGCCTTATTACTTCTCTTGGCATCCCGTAAATTACACATGAACTCTGAGCCTCAGCAATTACTTTTCCTCCCATCTTTTTAATTTCTTCAGCCCCGTCAGCTCCATCACAGTTCATCCCGGTAAGGACAAGGGAAATAATTTTGGAGCCGTAAATTGGGGCAATTGACCTGAAAAGAGCATTTACTGATGGCCTTGAGCCCAATTCTTTTGGGCCGCATGATAGGTGCACGACTTCTTTTTTACGGCAGTTTATGGTCTTATGTACGATTTCCATGTGATAATTTCCGGGAGCTATAAGTACAGTACCTTCCTCTACCATATCCCCTTCCTGAGCTTCTTTTACCCTGAGAACTGTTTTCGAATTAAGCCTTTTAGAAAGAGATGCCGTAAAACCTGCAGGCATATGCTGTACTACCAGGACTGCGGCAGGGATGTCGGCAGGGAACGAACTTATAAGCTTCTCAAGAGCTCTTGGGCCTCCAGTGGATGCGCCTATTGCAAGAACATTCCGCACGAAACCCGTTTCTTTCCAGGATCTCTTCTCCTTTATTTTTCCTCCCCTTTTATCTACTTCCGTTTTTTCTAATTTTCGATCTCGCATGCACTCCAGATTTTCAAGATTGGCTTTTGCAGCTGCCCGAACTTTCCTGCAAATTTCTTCTGCCATATCTGGCATATTCTGACTGAGAATCCCTTCAGGCTTTTGGATTACATCCACTGCTCCGTATTCAAAAGCTGTAAGCGTAATCTCTTCCGCTCTCTCCCCAAGGGCTGAAACCATCACAACAGGAGTAGGACACTCTTTCATGATCCTAGCAAGAGTCTCAAGGCCGTCGAGGATGGGCATAACATTGTCTAGAAGAACGACATCAGGCCTTAATTTATTAATTTTTTCAAGGCCTTCCTTTCCATTGACTGCCGTTCCTATGACCCTGAGATTTGGGTCTTCATTGAGGATATCGGAAAGGAGCTTGCGAATTAAAGCAGAATCGTCTATTATGAGTGCGCGGATAGTCATCTCAAGCACTTCTTAGTTAAACGTAAACAAGCACTTCTTAGTTAAACGTAAACAAGCACTTCTTAGTTAAACGTAAACAAGCACTTCTTAATTAAATGTAAATTAATCTTTAAAGATTGACCTGAAGGAGTTTATTTAACAGTAATCAGTTTGATGCAGTTTGCAATTTGACGTAGTTTGATTCAATATAGCTTCACTTAAAGCAGTTCGATCTAATGTAGCTCACTTAGCGCAGTTTGATAGTATAGCTTCACTTAAAGCAATCAGATATTAATGGTGGCCTGATTTAATACAGGCTTAAATGGTCTAATTCGGCTCAGCAATTTTCCTTATTACATCCAGCATTCCATCAGGTTCAAAGGGCTTTACTATAAAACCCATAGCCCCTATTTTCATTGATTCGGTTATGAGCGCTTGCTGCCCAAGAGAGGAGCACATTACTATTTTTGCATCTGGGTCCATAATAAGAAGTTTTTGCAATGCCTCTTTTCCATCCATATCTGGCATAATTATATCCATTAACACAATATCGGGCTTTACTTCCAAATATGTCTGAATTGCCTCTTCCCCGTCACCAACCTCAGCAACTACTTCATGTCCATGCATCAGAAGAATATCCCTAATTATCATCCGCATAAATTCGGCATCGTCCACGATCATAACTCTGGCCATGCATTTCCCTTCTTTCGTTCTTGAACAAGCGACAATATCGGATAATATTTCACACTCCTATTTTGGAATGTCCCGACCCCTTATTCCTATCTGTGCCGAATCTCGCCTCTTGCCTGTATATTCTTCATAAATTAATGCTATGAATCAAAGAACCTTATTGAAAACTACTCAAGTTTAACAAATGTAACCAAAACAAGTTTCTTGTTAAGGCAGATCTATCCCAAATGTGTGAAAAAAGATATACTAAACCTGCTATATTAAACTTTTTTAATTATCTTTAGTAATCTATAGAGTTCAAAATCTGTTCAAAAGATCTCACAAATTGGCCCTCTTATACACTAATTTAAAAAAATGATATAGTTTCCCATTTTTCAGCCGAAATCCCATTTTGATCTGTAAATTAAATAAAAACATTAATAATATTGACCTTGGAGAATAAAAATGCTTCGCTATTTGTTTAAAATTTAATCTAATATGAACATTAAGTCTTTTCCTAAAATAATAACACAGAAAAATAATATCTAAGTGTAAATAAATTATTTATCACTGTTTATATATTGAAAACATGACTCTAAAAATAATAAAAAAATTTATATTCTCTCAAACTTTATATAGTACGCAGTGAACTGAAAAATTAACCTCAGTGTGATTTATAGGTCTAAAATTATGTGTGACTTATAGGTCTAAAATTATGTGTGACTTATAGGTCTAAAGTAACTTGATGAAGAGATAAATGAGGAGAGTTCATTTCATATCTTCCTATTTCAGATCTTCCAGCGAAGTTTCACTATTCGACACTTCTTTGGCAGGTTTCGCTTATAGAACCCACCTTATAAAATCTTCAAGTACCCCCAGGAGTGGATTTTAGTGCCTGAAATCCTGATTGTTGAAGATAATTTACTCAATCTAACAGTCGAAGCAGACTTGCTTAAGTCCTTTGGATATGAGCCGAAAAAGGCTAAAAATGGTTTTGGAGCTCTCGAAATTTTAAATAAAATGAAGATTGATCTTGTATTGCTTGACATGGAACTTCCAAAAATGCACGGTCTTGAACTGCTTCAAAGAATGAGGCATAATCCAGAAACCAGGAATATAAAAGTAGTTGCGGTCACAGGTCACTCTGATCCCGAAAGTAGGGAAAAATTCCTTGAGGCCGGATGTTGTGCTGTTCTTGCCAAACCCATTAACTTTGGCGACTTTGTCTCACAGGTCGAAAAATTTCTTACAACAGTAGAATCTTGAATTAAAAGGGCAGGACGCTTCGAAAATAACGGACTGAAAATTAAGGATTGGAAATTAAGGATTGGAAATTAAGAACTTTTTATTATTTTCTGGGTTTTTAATTGATCATAGTTGACTGCCAGCGGCGGAAATAATGGTAAATTTTTGCGATCCCAGAAAATATTAAAAATTCTCAAAATTAAGGATTGAAAATTAAGG
>DADO01000043.1:8679-17093 GCA_002509325.1 Methanosarcina sp. UBA402
GGATTGAAAATTAAGGATTGAAAACCTTTATAAGGTTTTCATTTTTATCTAAAATAGAAAATTTATCAATTTTCAAATAGCCTGATTGAATAATTGGTTGGGAAGATCAGGCAAATCTTATAGAAATATTTCCGCCCTTTTACCTTCTTCAGCAGGTAACGCTGACAGGTGTTAATAGCTCAATGCGTATGGAAAGGGTGTAGAGGCGGGGAAGCTGGAGGTAAGGGTGAAAAATATGTATAAAAACACAAAAATTGGGCATCTGGTTATAGGGTTTGCTCTTCTTCTGGTTTTAATTTTTTTTGTTGGGTATACAGGCTATCAGGGCATGAATGAAGTTGAAAAAAAGAGCCGAGCCATTCAAAACATGACCATTATCATGAATAATATGCAAGGGGCTCTGGAAGCTCAGGAAAGTTATGTTATTCATGGTGACCCTGTTTACAAGAAAGATGCTTATAGCCATCTTGACTTTGTGCCCACCCAGGCAGCCATATCCAAAGAAATATATCTTAACTATATTGATCCTGTAAATCAGGACCGTATGGACACTATTCTTGAAACTTCCGGCGAATTTAAGGAAATATTTAATAACTATGTTGAAGCAGACGATGAAGAGCTAGTCCTGAGAACCGGTATCGTCTCAAATAGCGAGCTTATCTTGCAGAAAGCGAATGAGATTTATGATGATCAGATGCTTCAATATCAACAGTATCTGGAGGCGGGTTCTTCGAGTAAGGATCTCCAGCAAAAATCATCCAATGCTCAGGAAGCCCTGAAGGTCAGCATACTTGCGATGGAAGCCCGGAATGAATACCAAAATTATATAATCACTCCCAATAACCAGCATGCGAAAGAATTTGATCGGCTAATAGGGGAAATAATTAAAGTTACCGAGGGCCTGGATAAGCAGATGGCAAAACCCGAAAATCTTGAGCGGGGAAACACCATAATTAACAATGCCAGAGAGATCCGGACTGATTTTGATCGCCTGAAAATTATTAAAGAGAAAAAGGCGGCTCAAGTGAAAGACATGGCAACTATAGCGGCGCAGGTTGAAGGGATTGCTCAAACCGCCAGTGCCGATCAGAAAAATAAACTTGACACCCTGATAATAAACTCTATAAATAAGATCTTTTTTGTTACTCTTCTTTCGATACTTATAGGGACATTACTCGTTTCTGTGATTCTTAACCTTTACAGGAGACCTATCTACGAATTGCTTGAAGCGGCCGACCGAATCTCTGAAGGAGACCTTAGTGTTGATATTAAAGGAAATTCAAGAAGCGAAATCTCCCAACTCTCACAGGCATTTAAATCTATGGTTGGAAACCTTCGTGGTCTAATTAAAGAAATTCAGGAAAGCTCCCTTCACCTCTCCGCGCTTTCGGAAGAAATGTCTGCCTCTTCCGAGGAAGTAGCTTCGGCATCAAGAAAAATTTCCGATGCTGCATCGGAAATTTCAAACGGAACGGAAGTCCAGAGTACAAAGATAGTGGATATAACTCATGCAATGCAGGATATGACCCACAATATCCAGGAAATTGCGGAGAATACCCAAAAAGTTTCTAAAAATACGAGTCTTGTCAATAATACTATCATTGATATTGGAAGTGCTTCAAGAGAAATCCTGTTAAAAATGAACCTTATTAGTTCCTCTGTTTATGAGACAGAGGGAGTAATAATGGAGCTGGATTCCAAATCTCAACAAATCGATGAAATTGTAACTCTTATTACCAGGATTGCGGATCAGACAAATATGCTTGCGCTGAATGCTGCAATTGAAGCTGCCCGAGCTGGCGAACACGGCCGAGGTTTCTCTGTTGTAGCCGATGAAGTCCGAAAACTTGCCGATGAATCCGGCAGTGCTGCTAACAGCATTTCCAAGCTAATTGATGAAATAAGAAGCAGTATCAGTGAAACCGTGGAAAGCATAGAGGCCAGTAAAAAAGATGTGCAGGCCG
The DNA here is from genome assembly GCA_002509325.1 of Methanosarcina sp. UBA402. Classification (GTDB taxonomy): domain Archaea; phylum Halobacteriota; class Methanosarcinia; order Methanosarcinales; family Methanosarcinaceae; genus Methanosarcina. The sequence continues at coordinate 10,644 of DADO01000043.1, forward strand.
GATCGTCATCCGTTAATAATGCGGTTGAAATGGTTGCAGGGATTGTTTCTACAATTAATGAAATCACAAATATGATCGAAGATGTTGCAGCCGCTACAGAGGAGCAGTCCGCATCCATTGAAGAGATCACCTCTACGCTGGAGGATATTTCCTCAATCTCGGAACAGTCCGCCGCAGGAACCCAGGAAACTGCTGCAGCTCTCGAAGAACAGAGTGCTTCAATGTCAGAGCTTGCTAATATGGCCAGTGACCTTTCTTTGCTTGGGGAAAAGATGAGAAAAGCTACGGAAAAGTTCAGGCTTGGTAACTTAAAAGAAGAGGTAGAAAACACGGACAAATAAAACCACGGACAGATAAAACTCGGAGTTAGCCAGCTAAAATTCGAAGTTAGTTTGAGGAAGTCAAATGTTTGAAGAAAAATTAGAAGAGAATTCGAGGTTCTCGGAAGAAAATCTCCATTTAGTAACTTTTGAGCTTTCAGGTGAAGAGTTTGGAGTGGATATCATGCAAGTCTCCGAAGTAATTCCGGTTCCGAGAATTACCCGCATTCCTCAAGCTCCAGAATGCGTAAAAGGACTTATAAACCTGCGGGGAAAAATCCTCGTGGTAATAGACCTTAATAAGCGGCTTGGCTTCAGCTCAAATGAGACTGACAGCCTATCCAGAATTATCATGGTGGAGATCAAAGATACAGTTATCGGAATGCTTGTTAATTCTGTAAAGGAAGTTATGTGCCTGCCTCTCTCCTCAATTGAACCGACCCCTGAGACGATTAAATCGAAAATTAATGCAGAATATTTAACAGGCGTTGGAAAAGTAGGGAACAGACTTCTTATTCTCCTGAACCTTGCAAAGGTGCTTGGAGAAGAAGAAATCGAAGAACTCAGTCAGCTGTCATCTGCTGAAGAGAATATTTGAATATATACAGGTTACCATATCCACTCCTTGAGTCGGGATTCGGTCAGCTATCATCTGTTGATATACAGGTTACCATATCCACTCCTTGAATCGGGATTCGGTCAGCTATCATCTGTTGATGAGAATTTTTGAATTCTACCAGCTATCCTTTTCTGAAGAGAATGTTTAAAAACTTACGAGGAAATTTTAAAACATGCATCCTGTGCTCATATTCCTTTTCGCCCTTCTCTGCATTCTGTTTTTTACAGCCAAGCTCAGGTTGCACCCTTTTCTTAGCCTTGTACTTGTATCTGTTTTTACAGGAATCCTTGCAGGAGAACCCCTGGCTACGATCGAAGCAATAACCGGGGGATTGGGCAATGTTTTTTCCCGTTTTGCGATTATTATTACGTGTGGAAGCGTTATCGGACTTCTGCTCCAGCACACGGGAGGAACTTCCTTAATAGCCTCTGATATTATACGCTTTTCCAGAAATCCTCTACTTGCCCTGAATCTCCTTGGCTTTCTTTTTTCTGTACCTCTGATGTGTTACATTCTTGCCTATGTTATCTTTATTCCAATAGCTAGAGAGTTGGCTGCCAGACTCGATAACCCCTCTATTTCCACTGCAACTGCCCTTGCACTTGGAGCTGTTGCCTCCTTTAACCTTGTCTATCCCTCGCCTGTAGTAATCTCGGCAGCAGAAGAACTTTCAGCTAATACAGAAAGGCTTTTTATCCTTGGATTTCTCATCGCGGTCCTCACTTCCATTGCAGGCTACCTTTATGCCAAAAGGCTTGGAAAAACTCAAGCTGAAGACACTTTTAATAGAACAAAGAAGAAAAAAGCCGAAATTCATGAGAAAAATACAGAGATATATAAAAACGCTGCCGGAACCCCCAACCTGCTTGAAGCCTACTCTCCCATCTTTTTCCCTTTACTCCTTATTCTCCTTAAAGCAGGTTTTGAGCACCCGCACCCTGTGCTTGTATTTCTGGGAAACCCGAACATTGCACTCCTTATAGGAGTTATTCTCTCCCTCTTTTCCGGTAAAAAACTCGGGTCTTTCGTACTGAGGGAACTGCTCGAAAAAGCCGTGAGGAGGAGCGGGGTTGTCCTTCTCGATCTATGCGGAGGAGGAGCTCTCGGTGCAACTCTTGCCATGACAGGGGCAGGAGAAGCCCTGGGTCAGCTTTTCTTGCAGTTGAGCCTCCCTCATATCCTTGTACCTTTTCTCGTTGCTGCAGCCCTTCAAACCGTACAGGGATCAAGGATTGTGACCATGCTTATTGCACCTTCTCTCCTACTGCCTCTGATTCCTGAACTCGGACTTCCATCAGAAATCCTTATCCTTTCAATGGCTTCAGGCACTTTTGTGATTTCCCATGTTAACGACCCTTTCTTCTGGATTTTCGGAGAGCTTGCAGAACTGGAACCCTCTGAGGTTTTCAGATCAAATACCCTTGGGAGTGCCTTGATGGGTATTGTGAGTTTCTTGCTGGTATCTGCTGTGTATATATTCTTTTACTGAAGTTTTTTTTGCTGAGGTTTTCTTTTGCTGAGGTTTTCTTTTGCTGAGGTTTTGCTTTTACTGAAGTTTTGCTTTTACTGAAGTTTCTTTTGCTGAGGTTGTTCTTACAGAGAGTTTTAATCACCATTCTTCGAGATTTTTCCAGCTCCTCTGATTTTGCCACAGTACAATCATAACTTCATAATTTGACATATGGCAAACAATAAATACCGGAGTTTTATATTTCTCCATATGAATGAGCAAAGTTATCCTGAATTTACGGGCCTTGAACTCTCCCCGAGAAAGGTAGATTACCTTAAGTTCATTCTTGAAAAAGAAGGCACTGTAAAAACCACAGAGATTTCCTCAGGCCTGCAGGTCGACCCTTCAACTACAAGCAAAACCTTAAACGAGCTTGCAAGTGCAGGCTACCTGAACCATGTTCCTTACAGGGGTGTGGATCTGACGGAACTGGGCGAGGCATATACGCAGTTTCTTGTCCGGAGGCACAGGATCCTCAGTCTTCTTTTAACTCATTATGGTCTTTCGCCTGAGGAAGCATGTGATGAAGTCTCGCGTTTTGAGGCTTTTGTTTCCAGGGAGGCTGTAGATAAAATCTGCAGTTCAATGGGCCACCCGATGTTCGGAGTATGTGGAGAAATAAGTCATGGGAAATGCCTACATGAGGAAAATCATCATTGAGTATCATCATTGAGTATCATTATTGAGTGCCAGAACAAATAAAGTGTTAAACGAAATGTTAAACGAAATGCTAAACGAAATGCTAAAAAACGAAATGCTAAACGAAAGTTAAGTGAAATGTTAAACGAAATGTTAAGTGAAATGTTGCATGAAGTGTTAAATGAAAATTTGGGCTTACACCAAGAAATTCCCTAAATAACTCAAAAATTTGGATATATACCAAGTTTTGAATGCAAATCATGAGCCAGGTTAAAATGAAAACGAAAAAATGCGGGATCTCAAGTATGAATCTGAAAATTCTACCTTTGTTAGTGCTCTTGACTGTTGGTCTGAGCCTTTTTGCTAGCGGCTGTACAGGTCCAGGCGACTCCCAGGTTAATAAAAGTACAGGACAGGAAGTAGCAGGGACGGGAGAGCCTATAGTTGTAGCCGTAAGTGTGCTTCCTCAAGCCGAATTTGTAGAAAAAGTGGGTGGAGACAAAGTAAAAACCGTTGTCGTTATTCCTCCGGGATCAGATCCTCATACTTATGAGCCATCTCCAAGAGAAATGGGAAAAGTGAGCGAGGCCCGTATGTATGTTACGGTCGGGATTGGCATGCCTTTTGAAGAAGTCTGGATCGCCAGGTTCGAAAGCCCCAATAGTGGAACTCTCATAGTGAATTCTTCTGGTGGAATTAAACTCAGGGAACTTGATGCCCACGATCATCATGACCACAATCACCACGAAGGGGGGGGAGCAGAGGAACACGTAGCAGAGCCTGAAGAGCATGAGAACAATTCTAAAAATACCGCTCACGAAGAGCTTGATTCCCATATCTGGACATCTCCTGCAAATGCAAAAATAATGGTCGAGGACATTTATGAGGGACTTGCGAAAATCGACCCTGAAAACAAAGAGTACTACGCTCAGAACAGGGATGCTTACCTTAAGGAGCTCGATGCTCTGGATGCTAGGATCCTGGAAAAGCTTGAGGGAAAAAAGGAAAGAAACTTCATGGTTTATCATCCTTCCTGGGGCTATTTCGCAGCGGATTACAACCTTACCATGATTTCAGTTGAGATTGAAGGAAAAGAGCCGAGTGCTCAGAACCTGGCTAAGCTTGTGGACCTTGCAAAGGAAAAACAGGTTAAAGTGATCTTTGTTCAGCCCCAGTTCAGCACACGGAGTGCGCAAGCCGTAGCTAAAGAGATAGGCGGCGAGGTTGTAGCTGTAGACCCGCTTGCAAAGGATTACATTGCAAATCTGGATAAAGTATCTGATATTTTTGCCAGAAACCTTGTGTGAAATATCAAAAGACTATAATCAGATAAATAAAAAGATTATAACCTGATAAATAAAAACGATATTCTGAAGGGAAGGTAATGGAGAAGGTTATAGAACTTAAGGATGTCTGGGTTCGTTACGGAAATCAGACAATTCTTGAGGCAATAAGTCTGGAACTGAAAGAGCCAAATGGACTGCTTGGGATAATCGGGCCTAATGGGGGGGGAAAGACTACATTCCTCAAAGTGCTTCTTGGGCTTTTGAAGCCTTACAGGGGCGGTGTGAAAATTTTTGGGAAAACTCCCGAGAAGAGCAGGGAGCTTGTAGGCTATGTGCCTCAATACAAAGGTTTTGATTTTGACTTTCCTATCAGTGTTTGGGAAGTTGTGCTCACAGGCAGGATGAGCCACACGGGTCTTCTAAGAAAATACCGAGAAGAAGATAAAAAGGCTGCCGAAGAAGCCCTGAAAACAGTAGAAATGTTCCAGTACAGAGACAGGCAGATTGGGCAGCTTTCGGGCGGGCAGCGGCAGAGAGTCTTTATTGCACGAGCACTTGCCACAAATCCCAAACTCCTGCTTCTAGACGAACCCAACGCCGGGCTAGACCCTCATATGCAGGACGAGCTCTACCGCCTTCTGGACAGGCTCAAACAGAAAATGGCGATTATCATGGTTACCCACGACCTGAGTGCGGTTTCGGTTTATGTTGATAAGATAGCTTGTTTAAACCGCACTCTCCATTACCATGATTCCAGGGAAATCCCAATTGAAGATCTGGAAGCCACTTACCAGTGCCCTGTCGAGTTAATTGCCCATGGAATACCTCACAGGGTGCTGAGTAACCATGAAGGGAACTCCTGAAGGTCAGGATTGGTTCGAAAAACAGACGGAGAAATAAAATGTTTGAGCTTCTTCAATACAACTTTATCCAGAACGCTCTTGCAGCCGCAATTCTTGCAAGCATAGCCTGTGGGATTATTGGAGTCTATGTAGTCGTCAAAAAAATAGTCTTTATCAGCGGCGGGATAGCCCACGCTTCCTTTGGAGGAATTGGGCTGGGCTACTACCTGGGAATCAATCCCATGTTCGGCGTTCTTCCCTTCAGCCTGGTTTCAGCTCTTGTCATGGGAACCGTGAGCAAGAAGTCTAAAATCCCGGAAGACAGTGCTATAGGCATACTCTGGTCTCTTGGAATGGCGCTTGGGATAATTTTTGTCTACCTGACTCCTGGTTATGCCCCTGATCTTATGACTTACCTCTTCGGCAACATTCTGACAGTGCCCCGCTCAGACCTTTACTTTATGCTGGCTCTTGATATCGTCATAGTAGGTGCAGTTTATTTATTTTATAAGGAATTTCTAGCTCTCTGCTTTGATGAAGAATTCACAACCGTGCAGGGTCTTCCTACAGAGAAGCTTTACCTTCTCCTGCTCTGCATTATTGCCCTGACAATCGTAGTTCTTATTAAAGTCGTGGGTATTATCCTTGTAATTGCCCTTCTCACCATTCCTGCCTCCCTAAGCCGAAAATTCACTCATAACCTGAAGCAAATGATGCTGATTTCCATAACCTTCGGAACTGTAATCAGCGTCACAGGAATAGGCCTTTCATATGCTCTGGATGTCCCTTCCGGTGCAACGATTATTCTAATATTGAGCCTTGTGTACGGACTTGCAGCCTTCGGAATGGAAATACTTGAGAATAGAAGAATTTCAGAGAATTAAGAGATTTCAGAGAATTAAGAGATTTCAGAGAATTAAGAGAATCCTGAACTTTATTACCCAATGATTGGCAGAATTGACAGAATTGGCAGGATTGGATGCATACTCTTTAATTTCTGACTTCTATAACTTCATTTCTGACTTCTATAATTTCCGATTTATTTAAAGTGGGATTTTAGTGGAACCAATTAAAAACTCCCTCTTAATTATATTTATACAGAATTATTAAGACAAAATTTTATATATGGGAAGATTCAAGAGCCTAAGAGTTTAATTGATTTACATGCGTCTTCGGTTAAGTGAAGAATCGTGATAAATTGCCTCCATCTCCACAACAGTTGTCAAATATTTGA
>DADO01000043.1:17341-18370 GCA_002509325.1 Methanosarcina sp. UBA402
AGAGAATTCCTTAACCGATGACCAATGAATTGATTTATAGAATCCCAGGAATAAACCTCTCAAGCTGGATTCGCAAAGAAAAAAACGGAATCTGAAGCATCTAATCAGTGTGCGTACAATCACTTCGAGTGGGGAAGCGACGGATACGCCGGCAAGTTATGGCACAATGGATGTCTGGAGCTACTCTAAGCTAATCCAATAAGTGTATCTAAAAGCCACTTCAAAGCAGTTGACTGAACCCGTTACATGAAATAGGAACCACCAAATTGTTAACTAAAGTAAAATGCCACACCAGGGTGATAAAATGGACCGTGATACAACCCGGGATCAAAATATAAAAGAAAACGAAACCTTTGATGGAGAGTACCTCGATCTTCCGGATATACCCCTTCCGGAGACCGATAACGTGCTGTATTCAATCCTCAACTCCTTAAACCAGAATATTGCAGATTTTCATACCTTTGTAAAATTCAATTCCTATCTGTCTGAGAACCATCTGAATGTTGAATTGCTTAAAAGAAGCATGGGCATTCACAGGGACTTTTCAGCTCTCTTCCTGCATACAAAAGAAGAGCTAGTGTTTACCTACCCCGAATTTATAGAGAAAACCGAAAAATTGCTGTTCAAGGGGAATGTTGGCACCGATTGTATAAAGTATACTCATAAGGTGTGCAGAACAATAAGCGACTATAAAATAGCCCTGCATAGAGAAGGTTATTTACCTGACCTGAGAAGGCAGTTACCGTTAGTTGATTTGTAATCACCCGGTAACTTACTTTTTTCTATAAAATCCCTCATTTAATTACAAGAGTTAAAGACTAGGCTTTAACTCTTATATTTTAAAGATCCTGAGAATTCTAACATATCAAAGAATTCTAATACATCTAATAATTTTGAGGTTTTTAAGAACTCGAGAGGCTTCAGATCACAATTCGAATCTAGAAAAGAAGGATTCTTCCCTATTTATACTTCAACTTCTTTAATGTTTTTCTTGACTTCTTGAGATTTATATTTAATTTTCAGTACATC
>DADO01000043.1:18541-18778 GCA_002509325.1 Methanosarcina sp. UBA402
TTGAAAAACGGTCTTTGAAAAACGAATTCTTTGAAAAATGGTCTTCGAAAAACGGTATTTTTTAAAAGTGGCAGTAATAAAAACGGATTTTCGAAAAACGGTACTAAAAACGACACTAAAAACAGTAATAAAAACGGATATCTACATACTTTAATACTATAGCTTCTTCTTATTTACAATAGTTACCGGAATTTTCCTATTTGTTTCAATAATTCTTTATTTGTATTCGGTTAAGGA
>DADO01000043.1:19039-19258 GCA_002509325.1 Methanosarcina sp. UBA402
TTTGGAACAATTCGTATCTTAACCAAATCCAAATGAATAATTCTTTTCTTTATTATGTACTTTCCATTTTAGTATTTAATATCTTCAAGTTGTAACTGTATATTTTTAGATTGTATCCGAGCGTTCTCTATCCTATATCCTCCTGATACTAAACGTTCATACAAGAATAGTTTTACTATTTACAAGCTAGAGGACAATTTACAAAAATAATTTATTTTT
>DADO01000043.1:19478-19657 GCA_002509325.1 Methanosarcina sp. UBA402
AGATTGGCTACCTAGATCTTAAAACCTATTCTATAAGGATGTTTTAAGGTTGGGGTGTAAATCGTTAAAGTTTTCGGGTATTCGGGTGCTGAGAAAAGTTTAATCAAAATAACCAGACAACTTGGATTTCAGTTTGGATGCTTTGATGATATCACTAATGTCAACGGCGGTTTACTTTT
>DADO01000128.1 GCA_002509325.1 Methanosarcina sp. UBA402
ATCAATCGAATTATGAAGGAGCACTAATAAATTACCCATACAAAACAGCGAAGAGCCTTAAAAGGTCTTGTTACAAGCCCAGGATAAAGTAGAGTTAAATAGAGCTATAAGAATTTAAATTCAGGTTAACTAAATAATACCTAAAGTTACATCAATAATGTTCTCTTTTCCCAGTTTCTTTTTCTTAGACCCGTATCCCTAACTTGGGAAAACTTTCCGAAGAAAATTCATCATTTGTAGGGCTCAAAGCATTAAGCTCACTTGCAGTCTCGTTTAGAGAAAACATAAAATCCGTCTTTATCCTGAAAATGAGCTCTTCAGGCTCTACACAGCAAAAAAGAGTTGGTTCGCCCTCAATTATCCGAACATACCCTTTTTTCTCCATCCTTCTGAGCGTTCCATATATCTTGGGCCTTGGGACTCCTGAACTTTGTGCAATTTCACTGGCTCTCGCCTGCTTAAGACTTACAAGCACTGTGTAGATTTTAGCTTCATTTCCGGTAAAGCCCAGTTTCTGAAGGTTTTCTACAATTTTAAGAGTCACTTAACCTTCCTCCTTTCACCCATACTTTAGTTAGAGACTCTAGCTTGTTGACTGGCAGTCTTTTTTAAGATGCTCACAATAGTCTCAAGACTCTGCATATATTTTTCTACGTCCTTCTCATCTACAAGCTTAAGGATTTCATCGGCAACCTGATTGAAATAGTTATAACATTCCAGTCCCTTCTCAGTCAGCGAAACAAGTACTTTCCTTCGGTCTTCAGGATCAGTTTTTCGAAACACCATCCCTTTTTTCTCCAGATCATCAACCATTCGAGTAAGGCTGCTTTTATCCATGCCTGTGCACTTCCCTATGGTTGAAGGCATGATTTCACCTTCCATGCCTATGATCTTGATTACCATAGGCTGATTCTTACTCAGATTCTTAAATTTGCGAGTAACTTTCTTCTGAAAAGTCTGTTCAAAAATCAAATTATCAAGAGCATCTCTTTCTGCCATTAGAAGAATTATCTTCTTCAGTGTTTCTTCGTCCATTTTATCCACTAACCTTTTTATATCAGATTCTACCGACCAGAAATATTTTTCAGGCAGATAATTTCCGAAATTATAATGAGTTATATAACATTGATTTTTCAATTATAAGAAATTAAATAATTGAATTTTCAACTATTGTTAAATTAACACTGTTCCCTACATATTTAAGCTTCACGGCTTGCATGTTATGAAAAAATTAGTAATGTGAAAAAAGCGATATAAAAGAAAAACTTGACCTAGATAAGATTCCTCATTGCACTACTCTTCAAAAGTTTGTATCCAGAATTTCTTCTTCATTTTTAACCTAGAGCTTATCCCAAAACCATTTTTTTCATGCCAATAAAAAATTTAGAACCATCCTCGTAATCGGGAATTAATTGGCCATTGGATTTAGATTTGGACTTAATTTTGAGTTTTGGGATAAGCTCCTAATTTAGTGATAGACAGAGCTGCGGGACCTGGACAGCGCTTCAAAACCTGAGACAACTTCAAACAGCTCCTCATCAATACCACTTTGCCGCACACGGTAGAATTCCCCGTTGAGCTCTTCAAGCAGTTCGTCGATGTTTTTGTCGGCGCGCTGCATCGCTGCCAGCCGGCTTGCGTTCTCACTTGCAAGGGATTCGGCGCACGCCCGAAAAAGAGAAACAAAAAGGTATTCGCGGATCAGCGCCCGTAAGGTCTTGGTGTTATCACCTATAACCTCTGGCAAATTCCTGGTTGGCCAGGCAAGTTCAGCCAGATCATGTTGCCAGGTCTCGTCCAGGGGCAGCAGTCGCTGACTGACAGGTTCATAAGTAGCTCTGGTTTTGTGACGGTTGTAAAAAAGGTGAAGTTCAGCATCCTCATCCTGGCTGCGGAGTTTTTCGCTCTCCACAAGAATCTGCCCTATAAGTGGAGTAATAGCTTTGACGGAGTTTGGTACCGTGAACAGCCCAACCAGAGGCAGACCTGCCTCCTCCAAACATGAGTTAACGCGCTCACCGATCGTCCAGACCTGAACCTTGCCTGGAAAAACTGCCAGTTTCTTGACAGCGTAATCGGCTATAATATCATTGAACTGGCCCACCAATCCCTGATCTGAACCGAATATAACCGCGCCAACCATCCCAGCATGTATTTGCCATTTTCGCTCTGCAGGAGCAGCTAAGGGTGCAATTTCCCGGAAACATATACCCAATCCTAATTCAACTGTACGATAGTAGCCAGACAATGCGTTCACTGATTTTTCGTATTGTCCTATGTTCGAGGCTGCTAGAGCCTTCATCGTTCGGACGACCGATTGAAGATCGTTTGCTCTATCGATTTTTCGGCGCAGACTTTCCGTGGTTTCGCTCATGATTGCTTCTCAGCCTCCGGCTTGGAATTGCCTTCAGTTTGAGTTTCTGGCTTTGATTCACCTTCAGTTTTAGCTTCCGACTTTGATCCATCCTCAGTTTTGGCTTCTGACCTGAGCTTTCCCTTCGTTTCAGCTTCTGGCTCAGCCTCAGATTCGGCCCCGGGCTGAAAGCGTGCCAGTGCTTTGCGTGCGATCTCAAGGACTGTTTTGCGATCCTCATCGCTCAGTTCTGCATCGGTATTGAAGCGCTCGCGCACTTTGGTTGGGATATCAGCTACTGCCTTACGCAGGGACTGTTCGGCTTCTCCCATCTTGTCAAGCGGCACGCTGTCAAAAAATTTCGCATTCAAGGCCAGCAGGATAACAATTTGATCGGGCACGGGCACAGGAAAGAATTCCTGTTGTTTGAGAAGGGCGCGGATCCGCCTCCCGTGTTCTATTATCTTGCGTGTGTTTTCATCTAACCTGGCACCAAATCGGGTAAAGGCTTCGAGTTCTTCAAACTGTGAGTAGGCCAATTTTAGATCACCAGCCACCCCGCGGTAGGCAGCAAGCTGTGCTTTCCCACCCACACGAGAAACCGATTTGCCGACATCAACAGCTGGCAGCACTCCCAATTCGAACAGTGAAGGCGAGAGATAAATCTGCCCGTCAGTAATTGAAATTAAGTTGGTTGGAATATAGGCTGAAATATTCTGTGCTTCGGTTTCAATAATAGGAAGAGCAGTAAGTGAGCCCCCACCATGTTTTTCAAGCAGGTGCGTAGCCCGCTCCAGCAAGCGTGAGTGGATATAAAAAATATCCCCAGGATAGGCTTCACGACCTGGGGGGCGGCGAAGCAGGAGGGAAAGTTCGCGATAAGCACGTGCATGATTGGTCAGGTCGTCATAAACAATCAGCACATCCCGGCCAGCTTCCATAAAATACTCGGCAATGCTGGTAGCTGCATAAGGAGCAATATAAGTCAGCCCGGATGGGTCATTGCCTTCGGTCACAACGACGATGGTGTAATCCATTGCGCCTTTTTCCCGCAAGGTTGCGACTGCCCTGGCGACTGCCGATGCACGCTGACCTATGGCACAATAAACGCACAGGACATCATAGTCGCGCTGGTTGAGGATAGTATCGATCGCAATTGCAGTTTTTCCAATCTGGCGGTCCCCTAAAATCAACTCTCTCTGACCGCGCCCTATTGGAATTAACGCATCAATAACTTTGATCCCGGTCTGAAGAGGCACAGTAACAGGAGAGCGGTCCATAATCGGAGGGCTGGGACGTTCAATAGGTAAACGTTTGCTGGAGATTATAGGCCCTTTCCCATCCAGCGGCCGACCGAGAGGGTCGATGACTCGCCCAAGTAATCCTTCGTCCACAGCCACATCCATAACCCTGCCAGTACGTTCAACTTGATCTCCCGCATGCAGATGAGAATATTCTCCGAGCAGGACAACTCCGATTTCATCTTCGTCCACGTTAAAGGCGATCCCGTAAACCTCGCCTGGAAATTTTATCAGTTCCTCAAAACCCACAGTAGGAAGTCCGGAAACATTGGCGATACCTGTGGAAACCGTCTTTATAGTGCCGACTTCCCTCGAAGTTAGCTTGGGAGTAAATGACTCCCGCACCTCGCGGATTTCATTGAAAACGTTCTCAAAAACATCCTTTAAATTTGCAGGTTCCATGTCTATCGGCTCTTTATCTAGGCTCTGGCCTGGGATTGATACTTTACTCAGTTATGGATTCGGGTTTAGTATCAGATTGAGTTTTAGTCTCGGCGGGTTTAGTATCAGATTGAGTTTTAGTCTCGGATTCTGGTTTGGTCGTGGACTCTTCTTCAGGTTTCGATGTATCAGATATGGGCTTCGCCGGCATTTTTGTTTTATGTTCTATTTTCGATTCCGATTCATCAGATTCAGGCTCAGATTCTGATTTTGCTTCACTTCTGGGCCGCTCATTCAGAAGTTCATCAATACTATTTTCCAGAGATGTAAGGTAATCTGCAATACTCCATGCCACTTTTTGCCCATCTGTGGTTAACTCAATCCCATTAACCAGATCCGGGGCAGTCTCAAACCTGAGCTGGATTTCGATATCAAGTGCCTCCTTAATCGCCTTTTTGACAAGATCACGCTGTGCCTGGGGAAGCTCGAACGCGGTGCTAACAAGCACAGAACCTGAGGACGCGCTAAGTGCTGAGCTCAGTTGTTCCTTTTCTTCACCTTTTAACTCGTGCAATTTTCGAGCAAACACCTCAACCGTACGTTTTTCCAGACTCATCCCAGCAAGGTCTTTCAGGACTTTTCGCGCTATGGCAAAAACTTCCTGTTGAGCCCGACGGCTGATCGCCTCATTTAAGTTCTGTTTGTCGTTCCTTAATGCTTCCTGTTGTTTTGCCCTCAAATCTGAGGCTTCCTTCCGTGCTGCTTCTAAAAGCCGCTGACGTTCGGCTTGCACTTCTTCCTTTGCCCTGTTCATGAGCACGGCACGCTGCTGGTCAAACTCCTCGTTCTTACGCCTGAATTCTTCTTTCTCTTTTTTCGCTTCTGCCTCTTTTGCATCGGCATCTGCAAGTTCATCCGCTACTTTTTTCTCACGGGCATCAATGGCGTTGAGAATGGGCTTATAAAGGAAGCGTTTCAACAACCACACCAGAATGAGGAAGTTTAGCGCCTGCGCAATAATGGTAAACCAATCGATCAGCATAGGCTATTTTCCTCTGTAATTCAGGAAATTGCACGACTCCAGAACGGGTTGGCGAAAATTAGAATCATCGAAACCACGAAACAATAGATGGCTAGAGATTCAATCATAGCCAGACCCACAAAAAGTGTCCTGGTAATTGTTGCGGAAGCATCGGGTTGTTGTGCCAGTGAACTCAACGCTGTTGAAACCGCATGTCCCTCCCCAATAGCGGGCGCTATAACTCCGATGCTGATCGTAATTCCTGAAGTGACAATTGATGCCACAGCGATTATAGTCGAATAATTATCCATAACACCCTCTCATGTTGTTAGTTTGTTGTTTCAGTCCTTAGTCCCCAGTTTTTTGTTTTTGTCTGGACTTGCTGGTTCGTGTGGCAGCTGCAATGTAAACCGTAGCTAGAACGCTGAAGATGTAAGCCTGTACCATACCAGTGAGCAGTCCCAGAGCAGTCATGACAATAGGGAAGATAAACGGCGTGATGGTCAGTAGAATGGCAACGATCATAGAACCGCTCATAATATTACCAAATAGACGAACTGCCAGAGCCATAGTGCGGGAGATTTCGCTGATGATATTAAATGGGAGCATGATAACCGTCGGCTCTGTATACGACCTGAGATAGTTACCAACCCCTTGCTCTTCGATGCCGAAAAGTGGAACAGCTACAAACACACACAAGGCGAGAGCAGCCGTAGTTGAGAGCGATCCGGTTGGCGGTTCATAGCCTGGGATAATAATGCAGAGGTTAGCCATGCCAATGAACAAAAAGAGCGTGCCCAGAAAGCTCAAATACTTCTGCGGCTGGTCCAGGCCAACGTCTTCAATTTGTTTCAGAATCCCCGTGACAATAATCTCCAGAATATTCTGCCAGCGGGAACGGTCCAGACCAGAGGAAAGTTTGCATGTAATAATTTTTGAACCGATTGCCATTACCAGCATCAGCCCCCAGGTATACACAATTGTGGCATTGAGCTTGAGAAAGCCATACTGCCAGAAAATAAGCTCATCAGGGCTCAGTCGCACGCTTTGCCTCCTTTGTTAATTTATTTGGTTCTTCCTCCGGCACTCTGGTGATCCTGAGAACTATACGGCGCATAACGAAAAATCCAATCAGGCACATGAACAGCCTTTCCAAATGACCTCCCGAGGCAAAGTAGAATCCAGCTACAGCAGTACTGGTTCGCAGCAGCAAACTGCCCAGGAACCAGAGCGCAGTCCGTTTAGATGTAAGTCCCCTTTGAACCGTCCACCAGAGCCCGCCGAAAAAAACAGCTCCTAGGAAAAAGCCAGCTGCTAAAGCCGAGACGAGATTTAAAGCTTCATTCATTGCTGTCCTCCTGGTTCTCTTGCATTTCCCTGTGCTCCTTGGCTACCCAATGCCATGCATTCAGGCAGCCGATAAATAGGCCAATAATCAGCATTGTGAGCGTCCAGGAATAACTTGCCGGATAATGCTCATCCAGCCAGAGCCCGAGTGCAGCCCCGAGCAGCGTTGGAACTGCCACTGACCAGCCTATGAGCCCCATCATGCCTAAACCAAGCCAGACAGTCCGGTTAACACGGCGCTGCGCCCTTATTTTGCGTTCAGCCTTTGTCCCAACCTGACGGGCCAGGGCAGGCTCATTCTTCAAAGGTTTCTCGGTCATTCTTTCAGCCCTTCTGAAACTCCGCTAAGCGGCGTATAAGCCCGGTTTCCAGTTTTGCCATTACTGAGCGAATTTTTTCCTCGGTCTCGTCTACGGTCAAAAACTCGCTCTCTACAGCCTCCCTCAACTGGCTCAGGTCTGTTCCGATAATAGCGTTTCGTACAGAAACCAGCACTTCCTGATCGGTTTTAACAAGTACGCCTTCATCGACTGCCACATAAGTTTCACCTTCTGCTCCGGTTTCATAAGTCAGAATTCCGGGTTCCAGAGCCGCGACACAATCGAGTCGGTGTGGCAGAAGTCCAAGCGAACCCTCGCGGGTTTCTGCGACTATGCGGGATACGCCTTTCTTTTCGGCAAAAACCTGGAACGGCAGAAGAATCTTTAGGTTCATCAGTTCCAAACTCATGATTATTCCTTGCCTGGCTTCTGTTAACCGCTTGACTTCTGTTAACTGCTTGACTTCTGTTAACTGCTTGACTTCTGTTAACTGCTTGACTTCTGTTCCCGGCTTGACTTCTGTTCCCGGCTTGACTTCTGTTCCCGGCTTGATTTTTTGGCTACGGCTTCATCAATTGTTCCGATCATGTAAAGGTCGCTTTCCGGGTAATCTTTAAATTCATCGCGCAGGATACGCTCGCAGCCATCGAGTGCATCTGAGAGAGCGACGAATTTACCTTTAAAACCTGTAAACTGCTCAGTGGTGAAAAATGGCTGTGTGAGGAAACGCTCCAGGCGGCGGGCACGGGCTACCACATTGCGGTCTTCCTGCGACAGCTGTTCGAGGCCAAGCATAGAGATGATATCCTTGAGTTCGGCATATTGTGCAAGCGTCTGTCGGATTTCCTGAGCCAGGCCATAATGCCTTTCGCCTATAACGCCAGGTGTTGACATTTTGGAATTTGACTGCAGGGGATCAATAGCTGGATAGAGCCCTTCGCTTGCTCTTTTGCGAGAGAGGACAATAGATGCAGACAGGTGCGAGAAGGTGTGCACAGCCGCAGGGTCCGTAAAATCATCAGCTGGCACATACACTGCCTGAATTGACATGATGGCTCCAGCATCGGTATTTGATATGCGCTCTTCAAGCTCTGATAACTCAGTGCCAAGGGTCGGCTGATAACCAAGCCGTGAAGGCATCTGTCCCATCAAACCTGACACTTCTGAGCCGGCCTGGATAAACCGGAATATATTATCTATGAGCAGCAGTACATCGCGGTGCTCATCATCCCTAAAATACTCAGCCATTGTTAGAGCCGCATGCCCCACCCGGAAACGAGCGCCTGGAGGTTCGTTCATCTGGCCGAAAACCATGACCATATTAGGGAGCACGCCCGCATCTTTCATATCACGGTAAAGCTCTTCCCCCTCGCGATTGCGTTCTCCTATGCCGCAAAAAATGCTTACCCCCTGATGATGCTTGACCATGTTGTGAATCATCTCAGTTAACAGGACGGTCTTTCCAACGCCCGCCCCTCCAAAAAGCCCGGTTTTGCTGCCACGCTCAAGAGGCACCAGCACGTCGATAACCTTGATGCCAGTCTCGAAGACTTCAGATATTGTGGACCTGCGTACCAGCGGAGGCGGAGCTTGGTGGATTGAACGCCATTGAATATCGGATGGTGGTTCTTTACCGTCAATGGGATTTCCAAATACGTCAAACATTCGTGAAAGGATTCCCCTGCCAACAGGCGCTTTCAAGGGACCACCTGTATCTTCCACTGCCATGCCTCGAGCAAGCCCTTCGGTGGGAGTGAGAGCAATTCCGCGAACATGGTGCGCGTCAAGCTGGGTCAAAACCTCAATGGTAATTTGACTTTCCTTTCCTGCACGCAGCAACGTGTATACAGGTGGCAAATGTCTCTCAAAAAACACATCCACGATGCTGCCGCGTACCGAGACTACCGTGCCGCGGTTCAAGGGACTATTTTTTTCTTCCATATCGCCTTTAACGTCCCCCATACTTGCATCGCCCCCTTTCGCTTTTGGAAGTGTACGTTTCTTTTTTACAGGATGTAATGTAAGTCGAAAGGATATAACAGGTTTATAATTGATTAAATGTCTTAAAACGGCAGTACTCATGAAATACCGAGGAGAAAACAGAAAGGTATTACTTTTCACATAATACCTTTTGGCAAAAGACAACTATACTGCCATAATATCTTTGGTTTGCCTTCCAATATCCTTTTTCTAATGTTGTCTTTTGATTTTTTAATTAGTTAGTTATTGCTTGTTTCCCCTCCCTAATAAAGAAATATGTCTTAAATTATATTAATTTGACATTATGATGTTTTTTCTTTTAACAAGTCTCAGATATTTTTGCCTCAAAGGTTTTTTACCATTGAGATACGCTCTATGTTAGATTCAAGATAAGTGTCCCCATAAGCAGTGAACCCAAGTTTTTCATAAAAGTTTACTGCGTGGGTCTGCGCATGAACATGGACTTCTTCTGCTTTTATTTCTGCAGCTTTTTCCAGAAGCTTCTCTACAACGAGTTTACCGATTTGCTTTCCCCTGCATTCATTCAAGACACAAATCCTTCCAATTAGGCAGCTTTTTCCATTTTGAACAAGTCTCCCCGTGGCAACCGGTTTGGCATTTGCATACACAATCGCATGGTGCGCCTTCAGGTCCAATTCGTCAAATTCCTCTTCTTCAGGTACATTTTGTTCTTTTATGAAAACCTCCCTGCGGACGTAAAAAGAATCCTCCAGGGCTCCAGGGCGGTTTACATCAATAAATTTTATACTCATTGAAGGTTCACGTTTCTTTTCCATCAAAAAGCCTCCTTTCCCAGTTTCTTCGATCTATTTTATGATTAAAGATTCAGCTCTCTCATTTCTATAAAGAACCCGAAAATATAATACTTTATTGCAGGCAATGACAGGATAAATAAAAAATACGCGATAGATCTACGCAGAAGATATTTTTCAATGTTGTTTTCAGTTAAAGAAAAACCTGTACCGAAGAAAAAGTGCCTGTACCAAAGAAAAAAACCTGTATCGAAGAAAATTTATTTTAAAATAAGGAGAACTGATCAAATGTGAACTACCCCTCAGCTAAAGGCTGAGTAGCTTCCTAATTCATAGATGACCATTGGCATCTCCAAAGGCTTTAATTCCGGCTGAACCGTCCGTACTGAGTCTCGCTCTTATTACATTCTATGTTTAATATTACATTATTCGATGGTTTATATGAAGCCAAAGCATAATGAAAAGTATATTGGAGAAGTTGACGCTTATATCCCTAGGCTGAAGACCTAGGGGGTTTACGCTTCGTAATATAAATTAGCGGGCCCGCCGCGATTCGAACACGAGTCAATGGGTTTCTTCGTAATGTCTTACTTCGAAGCCCATTAGGATATCCTGGCTACCCTACGAGCCCGCGATGCAGCACTATGGATAGAAACTATCCATATTAAACTTTTCTCTCAAAATTACGGCAGCAGGAAATCTAAGCAAGGAGAGAAACATGAAGGAAGAAGACAAAAATAAAGAATGAGAGCGGAAGAAACAGAAGAAATTAAGAAGAAATTAAAAGAGTAAGGAAGATTAAGAAAAGATTAATAGATTAAAAGAGTAAGAAGGATAAAGAGAGATAGAAAAGAACGGAAAGGAGTACAGTAGGGCAGCATAGCTTAATAGATGCAGAGATAAGTAAAGGGGAACTGAGAGAGGCAAAAAGGGGAAAGAATGTAGAAAGAAATAATTAAGGTTAAACCAAGTGAAAAGCAATTATCCTGGAAATTTCGGTACAGGATGCTCAGATTGAATAAGAATAACACCTGAGTGAATAAAAATATATAGTAATTGAGACAGATTAAAGAACATCACTAAAAAATAACATATGTCATTTTTCATAATGAGAACTTAAAATTAATGAAATATGCTGGGGAAAAATTTCAGGATAGGTCAGATAGGTAGGGTTAAGGCTGAGTCAAGGCTAACTGGACATATCTATAAAGTGGAATTACATGGAAAATAATTTCCAATATAAACAATTTCTTAATCTCAGGATCATTTAATAACTATTCCAATATCTTGGATCAGTGATCTTATATAGTTCACCATATAGCTCAGTGGGGGAGCTATAATAGGAAGAGTGGGGGTCTCCAAAAATGGAAAGGGTTTCAACAGGTATAGAGGAGCTAGACAGGAAGCTAAGTGGGGGCTATCCTGCAAATAAAGTAACACTTGTAACAGGTGTAGCAGGGAGTGGGAAAACAATCTTCAGTATCCATTTCATCTACAAAAACTGTCTTGAAGGCAGGAAATGCATGATAATCGCAACAGAGGAAACTCCTGAGGATATTATTTACCAGGCAAGCCTGTTAGGGCGCGACCTTACACCGTACTATAAAAGCGGACAGCTTATCATAGAAAACATTTTTGAAAACCGTTCGGAAATGGTAGGGCAGACCAGGTACGGGTTCAAGCCTGAATGTCTTAATATCGAAATTCCCACTCTTATAGAATTAATACGTGAGGGAACAGAATGCCTTGTTATGGATAATATAGGCACTTTTGTTCTCAGAGTCTCTATAAAAAGGCTTAGAGATCAGCTTGATGCGCTGAATTACCTGGTGAGAAAAAAAGGTTGTACTACTCTTTTAATTATGGACGAGTCCGCACACAATATAACTCATCAGCTTGCTGAATATTCGGTCTATGGATCTATCCGCTTATTAGTAAGAGAGAACTCTTATCTTGGAAAAATGGAGCGCTACCTGAGCATACCCAAGATGCGCAGCACTCCTATTTCTCCTGAGATGTCTATTTTTGAGATCACATCTGAAGGGATCAAAATCCATGATTCTGGGGGGGGAAAGTTTTGCTGAGTGAAAAAAGCAAACCGAAAATCCTTATTGTCGATGATATGCCTGACAACGTAGAACTTATAGAAGCTTACCTTTCAGTAGAGCCCTATGATATTATTACTGCCAGTAGCGGAAAGGAAGCTATCCAGAAATTAAAAGAGGAAAAACTCGACATGATCTTTCTGGACGTCATGATGCCTGATATCAGCGGCTATGATGTCTGCAAAATTGTCAAAAACGATCCCGAAACTCAGTTCATCCCGGTTTTGATGCTTACTGCTCTTTCCGAACTTGAAGATCGAATAGAGGGAATTGAATCCGGAGCTGATGATTTCCTTACAAAACCTATAAACAGGCTTGAGCTAAAAACCAGAGTGAAATCTTTGCTCAGGGTAAAATGTATGCATGACCAGCTGGTAGCTGATCGCGATACCCTTGAGATGAAAAACCGGGTACAAAGTGTTCTTACTTCAATCATTCCTACTCTGCTCCGGGTTGCTTCTAATGAGGAAAAGAAGGTCATAATTAACCAGATGACAGGCATGGTAGAAAAAACGCTGCTTGATACGTATCACCTTGAGAACAAGAAGAGTGACTTCGCTTACGCAGGGGAGGTCTGTGCTGGAATAATGAACCAGCTGGGCGGAAGTTTTTCTTCCGAAACAGGTGAAAAAGGAAGCTCATGGATAGTAAGGGGAACAAAATGCCCCTGGAAGGGGGAAGAAGCCCGTAAGAATCCTATTTTGTGCACTTTGACCAGGAAAATTCTTTCAAATGTAACTTTAAAAGTAGACTCTAACTTCAGCGTTGAGGCTCTAAAGACAATAGGGAACAGGAATGACTGTTGTGAATTTCTTATAAAAGGAACATAAGGCCTTATTTACTTTCAAAAGCCTGGAATTTACCTTTTTGACAAGTATCAGGTAAGAAAATAACCAGGGAACCCAAAAGCAGGTCACTTCATACTTATGAAACTCATTTCCTACTTCTAAGAAATCATGCATGCTTTTAATAGTTCATTCATCTTTGAAGGTGGGTTTTCAGTACACTGATTCCGTATATCCTCAATAAACCACGGATAAACACAGATGAACACAAGTTACAAAAAAGAACACAGAGGGTTTTTCAATTCGCTATTATCCGTATCTATCCGTTTATTCATGTTCATGTGTGGTTTTTATGGGAAATTCATTGAGCAATAATGGGAAATTCATTGAGCAATAATGGGAAATTCATTGAACAATAATGGGAAATTCATTGAACAATAATGGGAAATTCATTACCAGTATTGATTTCAAAGTCCAGTATAATGAGAAATCCATTATCAGTATTGATTTCAAAGTCCAGTTTTGTGCCTATAATTTGGAATCAATACACTAACACTAGCTTTAGCGTTAGACGCTGAAGATGTTTGTAATAGATCACTCAGACCTATAATGAACCGTCAATCACTGATTTCCAGCTTTACTTATCTATGCTAGCGGCTCAATAAATCATCAATCGCTGCAGCAGTTCACTAGATCATTAACCGCTGTAGAACAGTTCATTTCATGCTTGTAATTATTCTCATTCCTTCAGGAGTAATATCAAATAAAGAATACTTGACTGGAACAGCTTTATTCCTCATTTTTTCAATATAAAGATATTTTTTTGTCTTTCCAGAGATAAAATTTTCCTGTGAAGTAAGTCGGATCAACCCGAAAACCATATACCCAGTAAGCCTGTGAGTGAGGTCGTAAGAATCCTCATCCATGACAAAAAGGCTTGTGCATCCATTTTTTAGAAGTATGATACTGATCGAACTGAATTCATCGGCAAACTCTCTTACGTCGTGATTTATAGCCATTACCCCTAAATTGTCAATAACCACAACATCAACTTCCGAAGATATGGAACTGAGATACTCGATTATATCCGTATCCACAGCACAGAGCCCTTTCCCGAATTTGGAAGCGCTTTTGATTCGGTTCATTTTATCTTCAAAGATATTTTTAATACTGAGTTGCCCACTCTCCAGAAAAGGATTAAGGTCAAGGTTGAGGCTTCGGGATTGGTTGAGGATATCTTCCGTAAGCTCTCTTGTAAGGATCAATGTGCATTTTTTTCCTTCCTTGCAGCTCCTGTACAGGAAATGAATCCCTAAAATAGTTTTTCCGGCACCCGGAGGACCCGTAACAAGAATATTTTTTCCTTTAGGATAACCTCCATCTATCAGTATATCCAACCCTTTAATCCCTGTAGACAAACTCTCCATAATATCACATCTTAAATGCAGATAAGTTTCTTGTTTACTATAACAGTTCTTAAGTGATAAACTCTTTTCTAAAGAGTTAAGAGAGTTTTAAACATAGGATTTGAACAAATATTGTAACTATTCAGCTATCTC
>DADO01000060.1 GCA_002509325.1 Methanosarcina sp. UBA402
TTATATTATCGATACTAAGAAGTTCAGAAGACACAGCCAGCAAGCTGGCTGTTTCTATACAAGAGATGGAGTCGTTTTTGGTATCATAATAAACGACTCCATTGTATTCAATACTTTTTTAATTATGCCTTCATTTGTAAAAAACAGGTTTCGAAACTAAGGGTATTCGGAACTACTGAACAGTCAACAAGCCAGAGGGTTTGGCTTGCAGAAACGTTTGAAAAGTTAACAGGGAACGAAGACTAAAGAAACGTTTGAAAAGTTAACAGAGAACGGAGATTAAAAGAAACGTTTGAATGTTAATCGGGAAGGAAGACTAAAGAAACGTTTAAAGGTTAACAGGCAGCAGAAGACTAAATGAGATAAGCCGGCAGAGGATATTATGAGGTGCATCAGTTCTTTGAGGATGAAGGCGATAGACAGAAATTGTGAATGCCTTGGACTTCTACCTATCCAGTTAATGGAAAATGCAGGAGCTGTTATTACACAGAACATCCGGGAAAAACTTGAAAGTGGCAGGGTACTTTTTATCGCAGGGCGGGGAAACAATGGAGGAGATGCTTTTGTCGCAGCCAGGCACCTTGCCTGCTCTTCTGGATACACTGTAAAGGTGATCCTGCTGGGAAAAGCCAGGGATATAGGAACAAAAGAAGCTTTCCACAATTTTTCCCTGTTGAAGTTCAGCCGCGTGGAGGTTCTCGAAATAACGGATTCAAACCAGCTTGAAGCTGCAGCTTTAGACTGGTTTTCAGAAGCTGACTTACTCGTAGATGCGGTATTCGGAACCGGTATAAAAGGTAAAATAAAAGAGCCTGAATCAACAGCTATTGACCTTATAAATCAGGAAGGGAAAGCCGGAAAAACCATAATCTCGGTTGATATTCCTTCAGGACTCGACCCTGATGGCAAAAGCTTTGAAAAAGCTGTGCATGCAGAGCTTACAGTTACATTTCACCGTATGAAAATAGGGCTTTTGAGCGAGAAGGCAAAAGAATATACTGGTGTGATAAAGGTTGCCGAGATAGGGATCTTTGCTGATGCCGAACAATATGTCGGATCCGGAGACCTCATGATGCTTCACAGGCGGAAGTCAGAGGGACACAAAGGCGATTCTGGAAAAATCCTTGTTATAGGAGGCGGCCCATACTCAGGAGCTCCTGCTCTTGCAGCCCTTGCAGCTCTTAAGGCAGGGGCAGACCTTGTAACCGTAGCAGTCCCTGCACCTGTAGCCGAAATCGTGGCATCCTATTCTCCAGACCTGATTGTCCGAAAACTCTCTTCGACTATTCTCTGCCCGGAAGACCTTTCCATCCTTATGGATCTTATAAATTCCCATGACGTGGTCGTGATGGGAATGGGGTTAGGGAGAGCAGCGGAAACCCTGGAAGCCGTCCGAAAAATCCTGCCATTTTGCAGGAAAGCCGTCCTTGATGCCGATGCCCTCTCAGCTCTATTAGGCCCTATTTTTGAAAGCCTTGCAGGCAATTGCGAACTGATAGTAACCCCGCATGCAGGAGAGTTTGCCCGCTTGAGAGATATGGAAACTCCTGAGAGTGTAGAGTCCCGTATTAAAGCCATAAGGGAATTTTCTGAGGAAAACGGGGCTATAACGCTTCTCAAAGGAAAAATCGATATTATTTCGGATGGAAAACAGACCCTGCTGAATAGGACCGGAAATGCGGGCATGACGGTAGGAGGTACAGGAGATGTCCTTGCAGGGCTTACAGGATCACTTTTCTCCAAAAATCCCGCATTCTTTGCAGCAGCCTGTGCTGCGTATATTAACGGGGCAGCCGGGGATCTGGCTTTTGAAAAAGCAGGCAACGGATTGCTTGCAACGGACGTTATAGAGAAAATTCCTGAAATTATTAAAGAGGCAGAAATAGGGTAAAAAAGATAAAGTAAAGTTTAAATGTAAAATATTGTAAATTTGCTAAAATGGGGAGGCAACTAATATGGTACAACAGATTGAAAGGAAAATCGAGCTGGAAATCGAAAGAAACAGGATAAGGATGACGGTTTTTCACGGGGAAGACGAACAGGTAATAAAACTCAACCTTGAAGAAGCCAGAGAACTTGTAGAAGACCTGGATAAAATACTTGAAGACTATTCACAAAGAAAACAGATAAGAATCGACTGATCCAGAAAAAATCAAGACCCCGATATAAAATATATCAAGATCCAGATATAAAATATAGAAAAGCCAGGAAAAAGGCCTGAAAGTCAGATAAAAGATATGGAAAGCACTGAATAATCAGGAAAAAGGGAATTAAAAGCCAATTTTACTTGAAATCAGATATCCTGAGGTCAATATAAAATAGAAAAACGCGGTGATATTGTGGAAAAGCAATTTACTCACATTGAAGCCGGCAGAGCGCGTATGGTAGATATCAGCGAAAAACATGAGGTCCCCAGATTGGCGCGAGCTGCAGGAGAAATAATACTTTCCAGGGAAACTATAGAGAAGATAAGAACCGGAAATGTAGAAAAAGGCAACGTACTCGCAACTGCGCGGGTTGCAGCCATACTTGCGATTAAAAAGACCCCGGAAATAATCCCAATGTGCCACCAGATCCCGATCACTGCCATAGACGTGGATTTTGAAATTGGAGAAGAGACGATTTCGGCTGGGGTAGAAGTCAGGACTGTCGGGAAAACAGGAGTTGAAATGGAAGCCCTGACAGGAGTTTCGGCTGCTCTGCTGACGATATGGGATATGGTAAAATCGGCGGAAAAAGATGATAGTGGGAATTATCCCAATACCTCAATACAAGATATAAGGGTGCTCGAAAAGCTCAAAGGGTAAAGGCCAGGGTAAGCCCGTAAAAAAATAAGCTTTTTAAAGGATGGGTTATATCAACACGGCAGACTGAGGTATATATCTTGAAGATCATAGGTGGACCAGCATCTCAATTACTTGCCAGCCGAACTGCCCGGGCTTTAGGGACAAAGCCTGTGCTTTGCGAATTCAATCGTTTCCCTGATGGAGAGCTTTATCTCCGGATTACGGAAGAGACCGAAAACGAGCGCGTGGCCCTTATCCAGAGTACGCCCACAGATTCGGACTTTGTTTCCCTGCTCCAGCTTATTGATGCCTGTGAAGGGGCAAGAGAGCTCAATGTCGTGATCCCTTACATGGGGTATGCCAGACAGGACAAGAAGTTCAAGCCTGGAGAGCCTATCAGTGCCCATGCAGTTGCCCGCTGTATCAGGGCTGACCGGGTTTTTACAATAAATATCCACGAAAAAAGCGTGCTTAAACATTTCCCTTGCCCTGCAGAAAACCTTGACGCAGCTAAACTGGTTGGGGAGTATATTGCAGGGCTTGGGCTGAAAGACCCTCTTCTGATTGCTCCTGATTCCGGAGCCGAAGGGCTCGTGAAGAATGTATCTTCAGGTCTTGGCTTTGAGTACGATCACCTGGAGAAAACGAGACTTAGCGGAGATACGGTTGTGATCAAGACAAAGAATCTTGACGTAACAGGCAGGCATGTTGTCCTTGTCGATGATATGATCGCAACGGGTGGGACCATGGCCGAATCTATCAGGATGCTCAGAGACCAGGGAGCAGCCAGAGTTTACATTGCCTGTGTACATCCTGTACTTGCAAGGAATGCAGTGCTGAGGCTCTTCAATGCGGGTGTAAAGGATATAATCGGGACCGATACCCTTGAAAGAGCAGAAAGCCAGTTGAGCGTTGCTCCCCTGATTGCAGATGCCCTGAAAGGGCTCTGACTAACTTCGAAAGGCTCTGAATAACCTTCAAAGGGCCCTGACTAAAATACTTCAATTTTTATTACCGTTAACTATTTTTTATGTTCTGTTGTTTTTAGTACTATGACCCTTCCAGAAATCTGTCCACTTGATGAAAGCCAGGTATGTAAAGGGCGGGAATGCCACCTCTTTTGCCTTGAGTGGAGAACAAAAGAACCCACCTGCCTTATAGGCTATAGCGCAACAAGTAAAATTAAGTCGGGGAAAGCTGACCGCAAAAGGGATACCTATGCTGAAGAGACTTTCCGCAAATTAGGCAGGCAGCCCCTCTCCAAAAGAAAAAATGTCTCTGAAAAAGGAGACTGGATCCCCAAAAGGCTCACAGAAAGACCTCCAGTAAGGTCTCCTGAAAGACCTGTTGAAAAGAAAGAGAGAAGCTTTACTCAAAAAAATGTCTCTGAAAAAGGAGACTGGATCCCCAAAAGGCTCACTGAAAGACCTCAGATAAGGTCACCTGAAAGATCCATTGAAAGGAAAGAAAGAAACTTTACTCAGAGCCGAGACTTTCAGGAGGCAACTGTAATAATTCCTGGCTCACAACCTGAGAGAAATTATGATGAAAGGCTCAGAGAAAGTCATGATGAAAGGCTCAGAGAAAGTCATGATGAAAGGCTCAGAGAAAGTCATGATGAAAGGCTCAAAGAAAGGTACGTTGCCAGTGATGCCGAAAAAGCCTCAATACGGCTGGAGCCCAGATTGAAAAAAGAAGCGATTGAACAGAATTCAGTTATATATGCAAAGATTCAGCCAAAAATCCAGGAAAAACCAAGGACTCCGGAGAGAGTAATTTCAAGAGATAGGCACACGACAATCTTTACAGCCTTTGATGCCGATAAAAAAGATAACTCTTGTCTCTCAGGAAGAGAAGAGAAAACAAAAGGAGCCTCTCAGAATAGGGAAAAACGTAAGAAGCTTGAAGATGTGATGGAAATAGACCTTCCTGACACTTATGATGAGTTCTGGAGTTAAACCCCTCAGCTTGAATAGGAAGGAATTATAAGGAAACAAATTGCAGTCTGAGAGACACTTTTGAGCTCACAAGCTTCTCATTTTTTATCTGCTTAAATTTTATTTTGTATGCCCTGGAAAAAAACAAAAAAGGAATATGATGATTCAGGATGGACCACCAGACCTACCAGAAAATATACAGCTCACTGCACGACTTTAAAGATGTATTCCGCCTTTCAGATGAATATTCAAAACCTGTAGGCATGCTCGCTACAATTCTTAACCAGAAAATCGTGAAAAAGACTAGGTTCAAGCACAGGAGGATCTATTCCAGGGAAAAAGAACTCTTTTTAAAATGGAAAAAGGGACGCACAATTCTTGACCTTGCAGAATACACAGGTTTTCCTCCGGCCCTTATGGCATCGCTTATTATGAAGAATTGTGAAATTTCCAGGAAAAATATAAACTGGCTTTTCAAAAACGTGGATTCAATAGAAAACCGTCGCCTTAGAAGAGAAGTAAAAAGAGCCCTTGAAGCCGATCACTTTTTTTCCCCTCACGCCCACGAGATGCAGTGCAAGAAAGGCGAGATGGGAGAGGCAGTTATCCAGAAATGGCTTGA
The DNA here is from genome assembly GCA_002509325.1 of Methanosarcina sp. UBA402. Taxonomy (GTDB): domain Archaea; phylum Halobacteriota; class Methanosarcinia; order Methanosarcinales; family Methanosarcinaceae; genus Methanosarcina. The sequence continues at coordinate 5,346 of DADO01000060.1, forward strand.
TGATAGGGAAATTCCGTATTGCACCGAAGCAGAGATTCGGGCTAAAGGAGAAGGGAAGACTCCAGATTTCGTCCTGGAAGATCCTTTATGCATAGACAATCTCACGGTCAACTGGATTGAAAGCAAAGCGCTCTTCGGGGATGATTTCGAACACGAGCACTATTCAAAAAAACAATTTCGAGAGTATGCAGAGATTTTCGGAGAAGGTATGGTTGTCTACTGGTATGGATATCTTGAGGACCTCCCTTCTGAGGGCTATCTTGTAAAAGACTCCAGCTTTTTTGAAGGATGCAAAGAGGAAATTGACGAGCTATTTAATTATCTGGTGTACTGGTAATCTTTGTCTGCATACCGGTTAACTGTGCAACAGGCTCGCTGAAAAGGAGATAGTCCGCTGAAAGAATCAACAGGTATAAGGACAGATCTTTTTTTGCCTGAAAGCTATCGATTTTGCACCAGAAGCTTGCCTTAAATTTTGACCTATAGTTACCTCTACATTTAATGCAACATTATTATACTAAAGCGTGTATATTAATTATTATGAGCTTGGAGATGTTTACCACTTCTGATATTTCAACGGCTATATGTCGTTCCTGCAACAAAAATGAGCAGATTAGACTTCAAGCGTTATTATTGGTTAAAAAT
>DADO01000032.1:0-8567 GCA_002509325.1 Methanosarcina sp. UBA402
TATTCAAATGAGGCTCTTTTTGAATTATTTGATAATTCTCTTTGTATAGACTTTAAAGGGAAATCACATAGGGGAAAATCATAATGGAAAGAAAAGGTTCCCAGAGTAAGGATAGGGGTTTCAGCAGAGAACGTGATTATGGTAGAGGGCCACAAACAATGTATAAAGCAAAATGCTCGGACTGTGGCGAAGAGACAGAGGTGCCTTTCAAACCGGATCCTGACAGGCCGGTTTACTGTAGAGAGTGCTACGCAAAGCGCAAACCTAAAAGATACTGATAATTTAGTATTAGCCTTTTTATGATAATCTTCACTTGATTTGCTGAGGTTTTTATTATCTCAACTTTTTCTTTTTTCCTTCCCTTCAAGCCTCAAATATCTGAAGCACTTTTCCATAACTTCCCGGCTAATAACTTCTCGGTTAATGATTTCCCGGTTAATGACTTCTCGATTAATGATTTCCCGGTTAATGACTTCCCGGTTATATTCTAAAAATATTCACAACTTAAGTAGCTTTGCGTTCGAGTTTTGAACATAACATGTAATGGATTTCTCCATGTGCACAGGGAACTCAATTTTCGTGCCTCAGAACTCATAGGGCTCATCATGAAATCAGCGAAATTTTTCATCACAGGCACTCAATTGATATTCAGACAATATACACGGTTGATATAAGAAACATCTCTCCGAAAAAAGAAAAAGTCTTAAAATACAAAATATGTATTAAAAATGCCTTTTAGTTTTCTCCCTTGAGTTCGGCTTTGATCTCAGCAGCAATCTCACGGGCGGCTTCTTTGGGGGATTCTGCTTTATAGATGCTCCTTCCTACGATTACCCAGTCTGCGCCTGCAGCAATAACATCAGAGGCTTTTCCCCCCTGGGCGCCGACTCCAGGCGAGATAATGGTGAGTTTATCGCCTATAATTTTCCTTATCTTTTTTACTCTTTCCGGTCTAGTTGCTGGGGCAACAAGGCCGAAAGCTCCTGCTTCAACCGCCATCTTTGCAATTGCTTCTCCAACGGGCTGCAGGAACTCAGCTCCGCCTGGGTGGCTCATTTCACTTACCACAAATATGTTTTTCCTGTATTTGGAGGCAACCTCAATGCAGGCATCCAGGCTGTCCCTGCCTGTAAAACCCTGGACAATAACTGCATCGGCTCCTGCTTCAAAGACATGTTTGCAGATAAGGCGATTAGTATTGGGAATATCGGCAACCTTGAAATCGGCTATTACAGGGGCAAACTCAGCAAGTTCCCTGATAATTCCAAGCCCTGTAGCAAGTATGAGAGGATAGCCTACCTTTATGGCATCCACGAATTCCGAGACCTCTTCTGCTATTTTAAGTGCTTCTTCCCTGTCGGAAACGTCCAGGGCAAGAATCATACAGTTTTTCCTTTCCATAAAATCACCTCTTTGCAAGGCGGGTCCGTACAGCTGCAACTATTAACGGGAGAGTAAGGGTTGCATCTGCGTATACGGTTACGGATCTTGCGTCTTCCCCTACCTTTCCCCAGGACTGGGCTTCGTCAAGGGTTGCCCCGCTCAAACCGCCGGTTTCAGGTCGGTCCATTGTTAACTGAATTGCATAGTCAAAGGATCTCGGAGTTATAAGCATGGACTGCAGGATATAGTTTTTCGGAACTCCGCCTCCAAGGAGCATTGCGCCTGCACTCTCAGCCTCATAGCAGATATCCATAAACTCGTGCATATCAGCAAAGGCATCCACATGCAGTGGGTTTCCTTCCTTATATAGCCAGGCTTGAAGTCCTATTACCGAGTCCTGAAGGGCAGGACAGTACACAGGCACACCCATATCTGCTGCAGTTTTCAGGATAGAGGAATCGTCGTCAAGGTTTTTCCCTATCTCGGTAAGGACCTGCCTGATCGAGAGTTTTTCCTGCGGAAGCCCGGCATAGACGTCCTGTAAGAATTCTTCAAGGTCTGTAAAGTGATGGTCAGGGAGATAAATGTCATAAATCCTATCAATAGAGTCGTGCCTGAGCTGGATATCATTTGCACAGTCTGTGCCCTTATAGTGGTGAAGGCCAAGAGCTTCAACGGTATCGTGTACCATATTTGCACCGGTTGTGACAAGCACGTTGATATAACCATCACGTATTAAATCTGCGATTATATTTCTCATGCCTGCAGGAGTCATGGCGCCGGCAAGCCCGAAAAACTTTGTTGTTTTCTCGGAAGCGAGCATCTCATAATAGATATCCACGGCTTCAGCCAGCCTGCCTGCTCCAAAGGCACAGCCGCTGTATTCCCTCACAAGCTCGTCTACAGTCATATCTGCAACTATTTTTGCGCCTTTTATCGGAGTTGTAAGTTTTTCAGAAGAAGCTTCAAAATCCATTTTTATTCCTCAAAGTTGTTTATAGAATTAATTAAGAGATTATTAAAAGACTAATTACATGTTTAATTAAGACCATTACAGGCCAGTAAAGGTCAATTAAGCTCATTACCCCAGTAAAGGTCAATTAAGGCTATTAAAGGTCATTAAAGGTTAATTACAGATCAATTACAGGTTACTACAGATCAACTACAGGTTAGATCAATTTACAGTTATTACAGACCAATTTACAGGTTACTACAGATCAGTAAAGGTCTATTAACAGGTTAATTACAGGTTAGATTACAGGCCATTTCACTTTTTTATTTGGAGTAACGATATAAATTGATTTATGTGAATGTGTCTGTATACATAAACTTTCTCTTCTGAGAATTCTGTTATGAGAAGTGCAGCGAAAAGATCCTTTTAATAAAATATAAAGTGGAGTAGTTTTGAGATTAAGTAAGCATGGGCATTCGAGGCAATAAATGCAGGATGAAAAAACAATGGATAAATTAGCAGAGGACAAAACAACAGTGAATGAATTAGCAGGGGACAAAATAATAAAGAACGAATTAACAGGGAGTGAATTAACAGAAAGCAAAATCACAGAGTGTGAATTAACAGGGGACGAGATAATAAGATATGAAAACGCTGGCATATCTTTTGGTGGCAAAGAGGTAATTTCGGACTTTTCTCTCTGCGTTCTCAGAGGTGAGAAAATCCTGCTCAGGGGGAAATCAGGGATTGGGAAATCGACATTATTCAAAATGCTACTCGGGTTTGAAAAGCCCTCAGAAGGCACACTCTACTATAAGGGAAAACCTGTAAATGCTCAGGTAGCCTGGGAAGTCAGGAGAGAGGTCAGTTACGTTTCTCAGGATATGGACCTTGGGGAAGGCCCTGTAAAGAATCTATTGGATGAGATTTTCTCTTACCGTCCAAACAGAGAAAAAAGAAACCCTGAGAGATTAAATTCCCTGATGAAGGAATTTGAACTCGATCAAGATATACTCATAAAAAACTTCGAAAACCTTTCCGGGGGAGAAAAGCAGAGAATAGGAATCCTGATTGCCTTGATGCTTGAAAGAGATGTTTTTCTGCTCGATGAAGTAACCTCAGCCCTTGACTCCGAACTTAAAAAGAAGGTTGTGGACCACTTTCTCAAACACAAAAATTGGACTCTTTTTATAATTTCCCATGACAGAGAATGGGAAAGGGACGGAGTGGAGATTGTAGAAATTGGGAAAGACAGTCTCAGTTAAAAGTAGCAATCTAAATTTTCAAAGAGTACACAGGGTTTATCAGAATTTCTCATAATTTGTCAGGATTTATCTTATATTCCTCAGCAAATACCTCTCGATACTACAAAAAATCAGTGCGTTATTCTATTTATGTCATTATTATAGTACCATTATTATAGTAAAATATGTTGTGTAATAATGGTTATCTATGAGGAAATTACCTATATAGCCCTGCTTACACTGCTGGCAAGCTTGATCGGGACTCTGGCAGGATTTGGAATATCCACAATCATGGTACCAGTCCTTCTTATTGTTCTTCCTTTACCTCAGACTTTACTTCTGGTTGGTATAATTCACTGGTTTAATGATATCTGGAAGTTACTGTTATTTCGGGAAGGAATAAGATGGAAGCTTTTTCTTACCTTTGGGATTCCTGGCATTCTTACCAGTTTCCTGGGATCATCTCTATCCCTAAGAATTTCGCGGGAAATTCTCTCAAGAGCCTTGGGAGCATTTCTCATAGCTTATGTACTTTTCATAATTTTTAACCGAACCTTCAAACTGAGCCATAAATTATCGGTTGCAGTGTCAAGTGGAGGTCTAACCGGATTTTTTGCAGGTATCTTTGGTATAGGTGGGGAAATTAATGCTGTAGCCTTGAGCGCCTTCAACCTGGAGAAAGCCGTTTATGTTGCAACCGCTGGTGCTATATCTTTTCTGATCGACTCTACAAGAATAGCGATCTACCTCAGGGGAGGCGTCAGGCTTGAGTCTGTTATTCTGTCAGGTTTTTTGCTATTTATACCCGCATCTTTAATTGGAGCAATGCTCGGGAAAAAAGGAGTTGAAAAAATCCCCCAGGAAAAATTCAGGACCTTCGTGGCATTTTTTATATTTCTCTTTGGTCTGAAGCTGATGTTTTTCCCATAATTTGACGGTAGAATAGGTTCTGAATGACTAAGTAAAAATATATCAGGTAATAAAGAGAGGGAAGAATCATAGGACGGAATTTCAGATGGCAAACCCGGATATCTCAATAACTTCCCTGATACTATGCTTTTTACTGCTGACGATTCCTCTCGTAATCAGCTACAGGATGAAATTGCACATTGCCTGGAGGACAATATACTCAGTTACGCGCATGACAGTCCAGCTTTTTCTCGCAGGCATATTTTTAACTTTTATCTTTGACCTGAACAGCTGGATTTTGAATCTGGTCTGGGTAGGAGTGATGATCTCCTTTGCGTCCTATACGGCAATAAAAAGTGCGGACCTGAATGTAAAAAAACTCTTTATGCCTATCATTTTAGCAATTGCCTTTTCAAACCTGGCTGTCCTTTTGTATTTAAATAAATTTGTGATCAATCTGGAGAACCTCCTTGATGCACGCTACCTGATCCCTATAGCGGGTATGCTGCTTGGAAATACGCTTCGGGGAAATGTAGTAGGGATAGGGGATTTTTACAGCGATATCAAGCGAAACGAAAATCGCTACCTTTACAGCTTATCCCTTGGGGCAGGCATGTATGAGGCTGTTCTTCCATACCTTCGAAAAAGCCTGAAGACTGCAGTAAAACCCACTCTGGCAAACATTGCATCCGTTGGGATCGTCGCTTTGCCAGGGATGATGACAGGGCAGATTCTTGGGGGAGCAAGCCCTCTCGTTGCTATCAAATATCAGATTGCCATCATGATAGCAATTTATGTCTCAACCCTCCTGAGTACAACCCTTGGCATTCTCACAAGCTTCAGGACAACCTTTGATGAGTACGGACTCGTAAATAAGGAGCTATACGAGAAAAATGCCTGAAAAAAATTATGACTGGAAGACTGCAAAAGGTTGAGTAATACCCACTGGAGACTGCAAAAGGTTGAGTAATACCCACTGGAGATTGTAAAAGGTTGAGAATACTCTATTCAGTTAGAGTGATTCACATGTATCCCGTGATGTCCTGCCCGATTGGGGTGCTTTTTCTTACGCATTCTTCCCCGTAATTAATCATTTCTTCAACCGCATTTTTCAGTATGGAAGGATAGATCTGACCTACCTGCTCCCATACAGGTCTTCCCTGACAGAAGAACTTAAACGTAGGTGTACCCTGAACTCCGTACCTTTCAACAGTCCATGGGCTTGTTTCAATATTCATGCGGGCAAAAACCGCAGAGCTCTTGAATTCCTTTGCATAGTTCATAAAATAAGGTTCCATAGCTCTGCAATACGGACAGGTGAGGCTGTAGAACATTACGATAACCGGCTTTTTAGAATGTTCTACCACTTCTTCCCATGTCATATCTTCAATTTCGATCACATTGCTCCCGTTCAATCGATTACCCCCTAAATTAAGGAATAAGTTAACTGAATAAAACCAATAGAATTTTAAAGTCTGTCGAAATCAATAATTCTATTTATTAGATCCTGTTTATTTAATGAAGATCCTGTTTATTTAATTAATATTCTCTGTTTTAACAAGATTTATTTTCTATATTTATAAGATTAATATTTATGCTTTATAAATTGAAGTTCACTAATCTGCTGATGAATATTTTAAAAATTTATATAATCACTTTTTTCAAGCTAAGAAGTCTTAAACAAATAGAAAAAACGAACGTGAAATTCTTCTAATAACAGGCACAAATAAAAGAAAGTACTTGAAAGCACTTTCATGCCAAAGTACTTGAAAGCACTTTCGTGCCAATAAGGGGAAAGAAGAACAAAAGCCAGTGTTCTAGTCCGCAAAATGATTTTTTTTCCCTAGGGCGGTCTTCAATCTACCTGGCTTTCTTTGCGAACTATTGTCAAGGTTAACTAGTTAATTTTTCTTCAACCCTGTTAACCAGTACCATCCTTTTTCCTGATTACTTTGAGTTTTTATGTTGAAATGCCAGGTATTAAACAGGGCAAGTCTTCTTAAACTTAATAAGCTTTTATAGGACTAAGATATAAAATGAAAAAATTTAAAACATTTGCAAAATTTAACTATTTATAATAATTTTTAGAAAACATTGTAAAGTAGAGGGTGAAAATGATATCCAAAAAAAAAGAAAAGTCAAACCCAATAGGGTTAACGTCAATAGCCCTTCTTCTATTATTTATTATAGTTTCATTTACCATGTCAGCAGCCGCTGCACAGAGTGCTTTGTTCGAAGTAGCTTATATTACGAACGGTGGCAGCGACACTGTCTCTGTAATTGACACTGGAACAAATACCGTTATAGCCACTGTGGATGTAGAGAGCCGTCCTGAGGGGATTGCAGTCTCGCCAGATGGAAAAAAGGTATATGTAGCGAACCTGGGCAGTAACACTGTCTCTGTAATTGATACGGCTACAAACAAGGTTACGGCGACTATGGACACAGGAAGTGATCCTCACGGGGTCGCAGCAACCCCGGATGGAAAAAAGGTATATGTCACAAACTACGGTGGCGATACGGTTTCTGTGATTGATACGGCTACAAACAGGGTTACAGCCACGGTGGATGTAGGAGTTAATCCTTTTGGAGTTGTAGTCGCAGGGACAATGGCATATGTGACGAACGATATCGATAGAACGGTCTCTGTAATCGATACAGCTACAGACACTGTTACAGCCACGTTGAATGTAGAGAATCAACACCCTGGCGGAGTTACAGTCGCGGGATCAAGGGCATATGTGACGAGTGGAGGCACCGACACAGTTTCTGTTATTGATACAAACTCAAATAGCGTTATAGCCACTGTGGATGTAGGAAGTCGTCCCACTGGAGTTGTGGTCACGGGAACAAAGGCATATGTGGCAAATTTCGGCGGTAACACTCTTTCTGTAATTGACACTGCCACGAATACGGTTACATCCACGGTGGACGTAGGAAAAAGCCCTTACGGGATTGCAGTAAACCCTGACGGGACAAAGGTATATGCGGCAAATGCCTACGACAACACTATTTCTGTGATTGATACGGCCACAAACAGGGTTACTGCGACAGTAAAGGTAGGTACTCTTCCCAAGGCTTTCGGGCAGTTTGTAAGTTCTGTTCCTGTGTCCGAAGTAGAAACCAATCCTACAGAAGAATCTGAAAAAACGCCAGCAGATTCACACGAAAACACAGAAGCAGGACAAAATGTAAACACACAAACGAATACCGTGAATAATTATTATAATAGTACACAAACTAACACACAAACAAGTAATGTAAACAATTATTATGAGAACACACAAACTAACACGCAAACAACTACTGTAAACTATAATTATTATAATGAACCTGCCGAAAGGCCTGAAAACGCAAGAGTGAGAAATGAAGAAGTGAGAAAAGCTGAAGATCCCCCGGTGGAAAAGCCGAAACCTTCTTCTGCAAGTGTAAACCTTCACGGTGAAAAAACAAGAGTTGTTAAGGGAGAAGATATCCTGCTTAAGCTCTCAGCCGTGAATCTTATCACAAAACCTACAATGCACGTTCAGGCTATTATTATACCTCCTTCCGGGATGAGCGTCTCTTCTACAGAGTTTGTCGAGTCCGGAGCCGGACAGTACACAACCACATACGAGATTGAACCCGGAAAGGGAAGGGATATTGAAGTTAGGATTGCAGCCAACCAGGTTGGAGACTTTAATGTCACGGGCAGGGTAATTTATTATTTTGGCAATAACAAAAAAGATGGAGAAGATTGCACGCTTGATCTTCCTATCCAGGTAGAAGATCCAGCTCCTCAACCCACACCTGAGTCCAGACCAGATATATCTGACATATCTGATATACTTGATATGCCAGGATTTGGAGTGTCAGGGCTGGTATTCATATTAATGCTGGCATTTATCTTAAGAAGAAATGACTGAGATTAGATGAATTAGATTAGAGCCCATCCCAAAACCAATTTTATTCTCACATCGATAAAAGTCTCAGAACCATTTTCATGATCGGAAACTCAATTGGTCATTTGGAATTCGAAAATTTAGAGACACAATCTCGAGTTTTGGGATAGACTCATACTGAAATTTTTATAACACATT
>DADO01000032.1:8830-9175 GCA_002509325.1 Methanosarcina sp. UBA402
ACTACAACAAATAGGAACTACTGATTAAGCCCTATTGAGCTTTAACAATTTTTTTGTTTTTTGAGCCGAATGCTTCACAATTCGTTTTTGCTGGGTACTAGATTTCTTTGCATTATTACAGCATTTGTCGCATTAAATCCCAGTTAAAAATTGGACCTCCAGAAGTAATACTGGAAAAACTATTAAGGAAAGCATTATCACCAAAAACGTCATCATTAGAATTATTAGAAAAAGTATCATCATTAAAAATATCAGAAAAAGTATTATCATTGGAATAATCTGAAAAACAACCTGGATATTCTCGTTCAGATGTTGATTTCCGGAGAAAGAAAGGAGGATTTATTT
>DADO01000158.1:0-6433 GCA_002509325.1 Methanosarcina sp. UBA402
TATTTTTGGTATTTTTTTTTTTTTTTAATCGAGCGCGACCCGCTCGACCTCTTTCTCGATTAAATTTTCAATAATTATTAATATTACGGACAATTTGTTCTATAAAGCTTATCTATATCCTACTTAACTAATTATATGCTCATTTACGGACGAATTTAGGCAAATTGATCTAGAAATAGAGTATATGAATTATTTTATTGTATCCTGAGATGATTTCGCAGATTCAAAACCATTTGAAAGTTAAATACATAATCATTTGGATTCGGTTAAGATACAAATTGTTCCAAACATATTACTTTCATCATAATTTTCGTCAACTACAAAATTGGATATCAATATGCAATTAGAATATGAGTAGTCAATTTTGGGTTAACAAAATCCTTAACCGAATACAAATAAATTATGATTAGAAAATATATATTTTTGTTCATGCGTCTTCGGTTAAGTGATGAATCGTGATAATTACCTCCATTTCCACAACAGTTGTCAGATATTTGATTCTATTGTATGCTGGAACGAGACATCGATTTCATGTAAATTGACCAAAATTTAAGATAGGCTTCTGGTACAAAATCGATAGTTTTTGGCCAAGAGAATTCCTTAACCGATGACCAATGAATTCTTTTTGAAGTTCAAGTTATATTGTTTACCTATACGATTTTATAGCATTAATACGAAGACATCGGAATAATCATGACTGAAAATGTAAAAACGATTCCACTAGCGTTTGGATGTGGGGTTTCTGAGCTGAATATATCTGAGAAAAATATGTCCAGTATCATCCTGCCTTCGGAATCTAAAATAAAGGAAGAAGGGACTTCCCTTATTAAAAGAGCGCTTGAAAACCCTATAAAAAGCAAAAGGCTTTCCGAGATTGTAAATCCTGATTCCAGGATTGCAATTATCGTAAGCGATGTTACGAGACCAACTCCTACTGAAAAAATTCTCCCTCCTCTACTTGAAGAGCTTTATCACGGAGGAGCAAAAAATGAGAATATCACTATTGTCTTTGCTCTTGGGCTCCATCGTTTACAGACTGAAGAAGAGTGCCGGCAGCTTGTAGGGGAAGAAATTTTTGGAAAAATAAGGTGTGTCCAGCACGACAGGGAAAGGTGCAGGCTGCTTGGAGAGACAAGTTTCGGAACGCCGGTAGAAATCTTTGAAGAAGTGATTGATGCTGACGTTATTATAAGCACAGGAACACTGGAATTCCACTATTATGCAGGGTATGGAGGAGGAGGAAAGTCCATCCTTCCAGGGGTCAGTTCTGAAAGATCCATACTCTCGTTCCATAGTTTTTATAGCAAACTCTTTGAAGGGGATCCTCTCTCAGGCAGAGTCGACAGTCCGGCAAGACAGAATATTGAGGAAGCTTCAAGAATCGCAGGCCTTGACTTTATACTTAATGTTATAACCAACAGCAAAAAAGAGATTGTAGCTGCCGTTGCAGGCGATTTTATCGAAGCCCACAGGAAAGGCACGGAATATGTCGATGCCATGTATAAGGTGCCTGTAGAGCCTGCGGATGCCGTAGTTGTCTCATGCGGGGGTTTTCCAAAGGATATCAACCTTTACCAGGCAACAAAATCCCTTGAGCATGCCATTCCTGCTGTAAAAGAAGGGGGTTCCATTATCCTTGTAGCCGAATGTGCTGAAGGAATAGGAAACAAAATTTACGAATGCTGGAACAGGGAGTGTAGGGCTCCTGAAGACGCAGTAGAGCGTTTCAGGAATTGTTTTGAGTTCGGCGGGCATAAAGCTGCTATTGTCGGGAGGGCTGCAAAAAAATTCAAACTTTACCTTGTCTCAAAGCTTCCTGAAGCTGAAAGCAAAAGAGCCTTTTTTACGCCAGCAAAAAGTATAGAAGAAGCCCTTGAAAAGGTTCTTTCAGAAAAACCAGGGGCTAAAATTCATGTAATGCCTCATGGAGGCTGTACCCAGCCTGTAAAAAAGTAAGAAGATAAATAGCTGTAGGTAAAAAGCAGAAAGCAAAATAAGAATTCATGAGAACTCAAGAGAAGAATCTACAAGAAAAGTAAGCGCAGAATCTACAAGAAAGGTGAGCGCAGAATCTACAAGAAAAGTAAAATAAGGATCCCTGTGGTAGGCGAGATCAGCAAGTTCAATAGCCAGTATTCCTGATCTATGGTTGAGCAATAGATCTAAACCGCAGATTTGAACTGCCTTTACAGCATATTTTATATTGTTTATCCGTATATTTTTCAGAAACAGGTAAAAGCGTCGGCAGGAACATGACTAAAAAAATAAAGAAGATTTCAGTGGCTTTTGGAAGCTCGACAATAGAGCTGGATATTCCAGAGAGAAACATCTCCAGTGTTATTTTGCCCTCTGAACCTGAAAAAAGGAAAGAAGCAGCTTTTTTGGTTAAAAAAGCGCTTGAAAATCCCATAAATAGCAGACGGCTTTCAGAGATTATAAACCCAAATACCAGGATCGTAATTATCGTAAGCGATGTTACCAGGCCAACCCCTACTGCAAAGTTTCTTCCACTTTTGCTTGAAGAACTTTATCTTGGAGGGGCAAAGGACGAGAACATTACTATTGTTTTTGCCCTTGGGCTTCACCGGAACCAGAGTGCAGAAGAATCTAGAAAATTGGTTGGAGAGGAAGTCTATGAAAAAATTCGCTGCATTCAGCACGATACCAATAGATGTAGACATATTGGAATAACCTCTCGTGGAACCCCGATTGAGATATTTGAAGATGTTCTGGATGCCGATGTTATTATAGGGACCGGAAGCATCGAATTCCATTACTACGCAGGATACAGCGGAGGAGCAAAGTCAGTGCTGCCTGGCGTTAGCTCACAAGAGGCAGTTATCACAAACCATAAAATGATGATTGACGAAAAAGCTGTTTCCGGAAGGGTGGACAGCCCTGTCAGGCAGGACATGGAAGAAGCCGCAAAAGTTGCTGGTCTTGCTTTCATCCTGAATGTGGTGCTTGACAGCAAAAAAGAGATAGTAGCCGCCGTTGCAGGTGATTTTATAGAAGCCCACAGGAAAGGCGTGGAGGTTGTGGATTCCATGTACAAGGTGCCTGTAGAGCCTGCCGATGCAGTAATAGTTTCCTGCGGAGGCTTTCCGAAAGATATCAACCTTTTCCAGGCAAACAAGGCACTTGACCATGCAACCCAGGCCGTGAAAGAAGGAGGCTCCATTATCCTTGTAGCCGAGTGCGCAGAAGGAATAGGGAACCAGGTCTATGAATGCTGGAACAGAGAATGCCAGAACCCTGAGGATGCAATCGAGCGTTTCAAACAATGTTTTGAGTTCGGGGGCCACAGGACCGCAATCATTGCAAAGGTTTCTAAAAAATTCAGGCTTTACCTGGTATCAAAACTTTCAGATGAACAGACAAAAACCGCATTCTTTATTCCAATGCCAGATGTAAAGACCGCTTTATCTGCAGTGCTCTCGGAAAATCCTGACGCAAAGATTCACCTTATGCCTCATGGAGGGCAGACTCTGCCGGTCAGAAAAAATAACTGATAACTTCCTAAAAAGAACAGGAAATAAAGGAAGCAAAACTAAAAAATAATGTGCGGAGGTGCAGGCTTAAATGCCTGCCGAATCCGCTGCACTGCTTGATACTTTTTCTGAGTTTTCTTCATCTTCGTCTTCAAACCTGCGCCTGAAAGCCTTTTTAAGGAACTCTGGCGAGAACTGGGGGGTCATAAGGCTTACTACAATCAGGACAAGGAAAGACAGTGGAGTTGCGATCATGATCGGATCCACAAGAGGCCAGATGCCTGCAAGTAAAGTTTCCTTGCCGAAAATTGCCTGGCAGATTCCCAGAGGCACTGCTTCTTTTGCATGGATAAAGACCAGCCAGAAGAGACTGCTTATTGAGCCAACAACAAGACTTGCGATTGCTCCGGCTTTTGTTGTACGTTTCCAGAACAGTGCTCCAATGTAAAGGGGCAGGAAGGCAGATGTGCACAGGCCCATGAACATGGCAGTAGCTCTTGCAATGATGCTTCCGGGGAGGATGTAAGCCAGAATAACTGCCACCACAATGGTAAAGGCAATTCCCATTTTTGTAACATGGACTGTGCTTACGCCGGACTTGCCTTTCATAAGACCGTGCTGGTAAACGTCGTACCCTATGGCTGTACCCATGGTGTGGAACTGGGCAGCTGCAGTAGACATTGCTGCTGAGAGCAGGCTTAGCATGAAAATGGCTACAAACATCTCAGGCAATGCGTTGTTAAGGTATGCGGGAATTATAAGGTCTGTATTTCCTCCCGGAACCGCCTCAAGGGCAATCTTTCCTGTAGTCCTGTAAAAGTATACGTTAGAAAGGGCTCCCACAACATATGCGACTCCTGCCATCATAAGAAGGAAGGGGCCTCCTACAGCAACTGCTCTTTTCAAAGAACGGTCGTCTTTCACAGTCATGAATCTGACTGCAAGCTGTGGCTGTGCAAGTGCTCCTATTCCTACTCCCATTATAATTGTGGAAACCATTGTCCACCAGATTGAGGAGTTAAAAGCCGGCATTGCAGTCCAGCCCCTATGACCTTGCTCAACAAGCGCCTGAGGCACAAGGTTTGCCATGTTAGTAAGCGCCTGGTGGGCTTCTACGACTCCTCCCAGTTTGCTGTAGGTAAAAACCAGCAGAAAGGTCATTCCTATCAGCATAATACTGGCCTGCATCGCATCCACGTACATTACAGAGAGGAGACCGCCTTTAATCACATAAAAAGCAATAATAACGGTAAAGATCAGAAGAGCAAAATTGTAGTTTATCCCAAGTGTAGTCTCAAGAAACCGGCCTGCTCCTATTATTACGCTTGCAGCGTAAAGCGGCATGAAAACCGCTACAATAAGCCCGGAAAAGGCTTGAATAAACCTGGATTGGAAGCGTTTTCCTATAAATTCAGGGTAAGTAATGGCTCCAAGGTTTAGCCCCATGCGCCGGGTCCCAGGCCCAAAGACTACGAAGGCAATGAAAATCCCAAAAAAGATATTCATGAAGACAAGCCACAAAAGGCCCATTCCTGTGGAAGCGGCTACCCCTCCGAATCCTATAATTGCAGAAGTACTGATAAACGCAGCTCCGTATGAGAGAGCCATAATTGCCGGAGGTACACGTCGGCCTGCAAGCATATACCCATCAATCTGGGAGTTTTTTTTATACCCCAGACGGGCAACATAGAAAGTTAATGCAAAGTAAATAACGACAAGAAGGATAAGAGTTGAAGTACTGACTGCCATAAAAAATAACTCCAGAATAGTTTCAGCTACTGTTTTTCCTCAGGCATTACTAGAAAGGTTTGACTGGAATGAGTTTAGTAAATCCTGTACCCATTTTACTGATCTTGAGTCACCTGTTTCTGAGCAGTGCTTTTTACTGTCTGTTCTTCTTTCTCCTCTCTCCAATTTAACATTCCATAAACCATACACCCGAGTGCACTAAATACACAAGCAAGATATGCAAGCCAGATTTGCGGATCATCTATTCCTAATACCATCTACTACACCTTCTAGAAAAATATCCTGACATTAGTTAACATGATACTTGTTAGCATTGTACATTAACGCTTTTTGTTATTTAAACATATTGAGTAAAACAAATTACAGTATCAAGTAAATTTACAAATTATAAAATTAGTTTAGCCAGATATCCTCAGTAGATTTGGTGAAAAACAAGTCGATTGGGTATTCAAAGGCGATTATTGCCCTGACAAGAAAAATTGCAACAATTATCTGGCATCTGATTACAAACAAGGAGATATATGAAGATGAAACTGGATATAAAAAGAAGGAAATTCAGAAGAGAAAAATTGTTGAGACCGAGATATTCTCAGTTGATGAACGAATCAAAAATAATGAGTGAAATATACGTAATTGTGATAAATAACGAAAGAGAGTACGTGAGGAAGATCTCCTCATATACTTTCATGTTAAATAAGGAGAATTTGAGTAAAAAGCAAAATGAAAGGTTTCTAATTCTTAAATATCAAAACCTGAAGACTGTAAGGTACATAACATAAAGTTAAGTCTTCAAGAGTATTGGGATTTACACAACCATAAAGAAGCGACACTATATCTCCAAAAATGGAATTTCTGGGCTACTCATAACAGATCAACTCCAATAACAGAAGCATCAAACACTATCAAAAAAAATTTGAATAGAATATTAAATTATTTTTGATTCCAAGATAACTAATGGAATCTTGGAAGGAATTAGCAGTATCATACAGTTACAAAAAGAAATGCAAGAGTATTTAAAAACGTACAATATTTTATTAATAGGATCTATCAAAAATTAGGGAAACTTAAATTTGAGTTACCACATAAAACAACAAAGAACCGTAACTATTCAGCCTATATAAAACAACATCAATAGCCATCTTTACTAATATCCAATAGACAAATTTCTGTAATTTGATTTTCTTTGACTGTTG
>DADO01000158.1:6657-9796 GCA_002509325.1 Methanosarcina sp. UBA402
TTGGAATCAATATCAACAGACATGTTTTGATAGGCTGAATAGTTACAAAGAACCTTTAATTTTCAATAAAGTATTTCCTTCTCCAGTAGAGTGCAACATTGACAAGTCCGATCATTACGGGTACTTCAGTTAGGGGTCCTACTACCGCTGCAAATGCCTGCCCGGAGTTGATGCCGAAAACCGCCACTGCTACGGCAATTGCTAGTTCGAAGTTGTTTCTAGCCGCGGTAAAAGCAAGAGATGTTGTCTGTTTGTAGTTAATGCCTACT
Organism: Methanosarcina sp. UBA402; assembly: GCA_002509325.1. Classification (GTDB taxonomy): domain Archaea; phylum Halobacteriota; class Methanosarcinia; order Methanosarcinales; family Methanosarcinaceae; genus Methanosarcina. The sequence goes on from DADO01000158.1 coordinate 6,927, forward strand.
TTTTTAGATATAAAAAAGGAAACACCGAACATAATTACGAAATAGATCAGGAGAGGAATTGCAATTCTTACGACGTCTAAAGGCAGGGCAACAATATATTCACCTTTCAAAGAGAACATTACAATAATTGTAAACAGTAGGGCGTAAAGTGAAATTGGACCTGTTTTAGGGACAAATTTTTTATCGTACCATTCAGCTCCTTTTGAGGGCTGCAGGAAATAACGGGTTAAAAAACCAGCCGCAAAAGGAATTCCTAGGTAGATTGCTACACTCTGGGCAACTTCTCCCATAGAGACATCTATTTCCATACCACTAAGTCCCAGCCACTCAGGCAGCACGGTTATAAAGAAATAAGCGAAAATGGAGTAAAATACTAACTGAAAGGTGGAATTGAAGGCAACCAGGGCAGCAGCATACTCATTATCACCTCCTGCCAGGGTGTTCCAGACAATCACCATGGCGATGCACCTGGCTAGACCAATTAGAATGACACCTACCATGTATTCCGGATATTCTCTGAGAAAAATAATCGCCAAGATAAACATCAGAATTGGGCCAATGATCCAATTCTCCAATAGGGATAAGCCCAATACTTTATGATTCCGGAATACCATGCCCAGCTCTTCATATTTAACCCGTGCCAGGGGAGGATACATCATAACTATCAAACCAATAGCGATAGGAATGGATGTGGTGCCAATAGACAAGCTCTTTAAAAACTCAGCAAAGCCCGGATAAACAAAACCCAGGGCTACGCCGACAAACATAGCCAGAAAAATCCACAGGGTTAAATAATGATTTAGGAACGACAATTTCGATACAATTGATTTTTCCAGAACAAACCCCCTTATTTTTAATAAATTGATTTGCTGTGAAAATATTCCTTAATCAATCACAAGAGCTACCGCTCGCTTTGAGCTTTTCCAATAGTGTTAAATCGTCTTTAAACATACAAAGCTTTAGGGTCAGGCAGCCTCTCTTCGCTCATTCAAAACTTCCCAAAGTAGACTGGACTTTTCCCTTCATCGGATTTTTTCCCTGCTCGAAATCTTTAACCTTGTCCGGGTTGTTAGCCAGATATGCCAGTATGTTCCCATGGCATTTATCAGGCCAGCACCAGCATACGAGAACTTTGCCTGACAATTCTCTGGGAATTGCTCTTAGAAGATCGGGTCTTTTTCTCAGGTAGTCCTGATGCTTTTGTATTACTTCTTCCTTGCTTCCATCCTTACCTATTGCAAAAGGGCTCCCCCATTTTGTTGTACGGTCAATTATTATGGCGTTCTCTTCTCCATATATCGCCTTGCATCTCTCAAGTTCCTTGCTCTGATTCTTCCTTCTGCTTCTGACAATAGTTTCTTTGACTTCAGTCATATTATCTACAGGCAAAATTTATTTTCTAAAAAATATAAACTTTAGGTTCTGCAGTTTATACAAATAGAGGTTTTAATCGCATAGTCTGGAAATAGATTTATGTTTTAGTCTGACCGAGAGGCACAATACTGAATTAGCGTTCCCAAATATCCGGATAAGTATGAAACTTCACAGATAAGTATGAAACTTCACGGATAAATATGAAACTTCACGGGCAAGTATGAAACTTCAGCTCATTCTAGTGAGATTTTATTGGCTAATGAATTTTGATTTTTTCAGATATTTTTGACCAAAAAGCTTCACTAATATATTTTTTTCAAGAATTATCTTTTAATATTACATTGCAAATATATATTCTGGGGAGATTTATTGGGTTAAAGAGAATTTATGCAGGTTAAGGCCAACGAACTTGTTTGATATATGATTTAACCTTTGGCTAAGCTTTCCTTTTGTAAGGTTGGAACAATTTTGAATAGTAAACGGTTTCTGGTATGTAAATTGTCAGGTCTTGATATTATGGCGGAGACAAATGACAATCGTGAACTCAAACAGGCAAAGAGAAGCTCATTGTATAAAGAAGAATCTCTTCATGAAGAGGATCCTCTCGGATCAGGGATAAACAAAAAAAGAAAAAACGATCTGGAAGTTATTGACATAATCGGGTCTTTAATGCAGGATGAAGACTTTTCCTTAGAAGATGAGAGCAGTTTTACCATTAACAAAGTATTGTCATTTCTTAACAAAGAAATAAGTGAGGATCGAAATTTCACTGAGGCATGGTTGATTAAAGGCACAGTCCTTTATAAAACCGGCAAATATAATGGGGCAATAGAAGCCTTTGACTGGGCTCTGGAAACTATACCAAAAGAAGTTGTTAAAGAAAATCGCTATTTATGGGAAAAAAACTATGGTGTAAACTATAAATATGCACTGAAGTTCAAGGCACTTGCTCTATTCAAACTTGGAAGATACAAAGAGGGACTGGATGCCTTCAACGAGATCTTAGAAATCTATCCAGAGGATTCTGAAATCCTGAATTATAAAAATATTTTACAGACACTTGAAGATGAAAGTTTGATTAAAGAGTTGAATATTCTTCCATATAACTATCCAGAAAAATCTGGTCTTCAGAAGCGTGAAAAAAGACCGGCTTATGAATTGGATAGGTATGCTAGAGCATTAGAAGATTTTGATAAAAGCCTTGAAATTAACCCGCAAGATGCGGATATTTGGAGATACAGGGGCTCTGCTCTTTATATCCTTGGTAGATATGAGGAAGCATTAGAGGCATTTGATAAATCCCTTGAAATTGATCCTAAAGATGAAAATGCTTGGAGCTTCAAAGGTTCTGCTCTTTACATGCTTAATAGGCCCGAAAAAGCATTAAAAGCATTTGATAAAGCGCTACAAAAGAATCCAAACAAACTTGAAGCCTGGTTCAACAAAGGATCTATTCTCTTTGAACTCGGGAGATATGTCAACGGCGGTGAATAATT
>DADO01000191.1:0-864 GCA_002509325.1 Methanosarcina sp. UBA402
ACACTGATTTTGAAGGACTCTAAAAGGATTAATCAAAAGTAAAAAGAAAGTGCCGAAGTTGAATGTTATTTTGATCTGAAAACAAGTTTGAGAAAACCTGTACTATTCTGGTCTTTATTTTAATCCAGGAATTTTAGTCCAGGATAATCCAGGTTTCTGTCATTTTGCTTCCTATATCCGGATCGAGCTGCATCGCATTAATGTATTCCCTTTTCGCTTCGTCAAAGCGCCCCATCTGTCTCATTAGAAGGCCGTAGCTGTAGTGAATGGGAGGATAATACGGGTTCAGAGCAATAGCCTTCTTATATTCGTCCTCGGCTTCGTCAAAGCGCCCCATCTCCGAAAGAAGATTTCCATAACTGTAGTGCCCTTCAACACTCTCAGGGTCCAGACTGAGCGCTTTCTTGTACTCTATTTCAGCTTCATACCGTCTTCCAAAGCGGGCCAGGAGATTTGCATAGTTGGAATGGACTTTTGCGTCATTTTGATCAAGGGCAAGAGCTTCCATGTACTGAGCTTCGGCTTCCGAGACCCTGCCTTCTCTTGCAAGGAGGTTTCCGTAGTTAAAAAGAGTCCGCCTGTGTCTTGGATTAAGAGAGAGGGCTTTTCTGTACTCAATTTCGGCTTCTGAAAAACGTCCCAGGAAAGAAAGTAAAACCCCGCAGTTGTGGTGGAGGCTTGGGTCTTCAGGGTCTAGTTCTATTGCAAGCCTGTATTCCCTTTCCGCATCTCTGAGCCTTCCCAGTTCAAAAAGCAAATTTGCATACCCGCCTCTGGCAGGGACATAGTCAGGATTAACTTCAAGTGCCCTTGAGTAATATTTTTCAGCTTCCCTTACATCCCAAATTTGACAGAAGCATACAT
>DADO01000191.1:1188-10666 GCA_002509325.1 Methanosarcina sp. UBA402
GCAGAATCTGTCAAATTAGGGTTACATACCCATACTCGGTCAGTAGGTAAGCATACCCTGTATTTGCTTTTACATGCTCAGGAGAGAACCCAAGTACTGTTTTATATTCCTTCTCAGCATCTTCAGTTTTTCCGAGTTCTAAAAGAAGTTCGGCATACGCACACCTTACATCTCCGTTCTCTGGATTGTCTTTTAGAACCTCCAGATAACTTGCCTCTGCTTCAGAACAAAGGCCCAGAACGTGTGCTGCAGTACCCAGTGCAAAACAGGCATCCTCACGGAGTTTTCCGGAAGCCTGCATGAGACAGGCTTTTGCAAAAACATATTCTTCCATGACCATTTTCTGCTGCTTGCAGGCATAGGAAAGGTCAAGCAAGGTGTTTGGGGAAAAGGATTTTTTTTCCGCAAGTTGCAGGGCAAAATCAACTGCAAAGTCCAGTTTCTTCTGATCGGACCCTATTATTCCAATAACGTTATATACAAAATCACCAATTGCATCGAAGTCCATATATCCGGCACCTCAGAAGGGTAAATTCCTTTTTTAGAGGATTAGTAAAACTATCTGTGTAACATCCGGAGTATATTTTACATTTGATAGAATATATTAGTGCGTGAATAGTGCATGAAGTCTCTGGTATGATATTAATTCATTAACTCTACGTTAGATTACGAACATAATATTATAACTATCGTACAACAGACTATCGTATAAAACAGACTATCCATTTATAGTCTCAACGCAACTTGGTCGTGCATTACTAGCTAGTTGATATTTTGTCTTTGAGTATTTTTGCTTAGTTGCATTGTTTTCTAAGCTTACCTGTGTACAGGAAATTGAATGTACATAAAGCAAAAAAAGAGAGCGAATCCAAATGTGTGAATACTCTGGTGAGTAACAACCGATTATTGGTGGATCACCGAATAATTCTAAAACGATAGTCTATAGACGATGATGTATAGAGATACTTAGAAGATGAAACCTTTAGAGAGTAGCACCTACTAAGTTTGAAAGAAACATACGGCTATATTCTGGAAAAAGTAAAGAGATTTCTATACCTGATATTTCAGTATTGAATAAAGTAGAAACTTGCCATCAAAAACCGGACTTGAAGGTAGTATATAAGCATTAAATATATTACAATGGAGATAAATTACTTTAAAAGTTTAAAAATGTTTATTTTATAAATTTAATTCTTAAAAACTCTTATTTTATTAATTAAATCGCTTTAAGCTGTTTTTTAGTATAAGTATATTTATATTTAATCCAGCTAATTTTAGAATTGTCAAGCCGCAGATAATCGGCAAGACAAATGGGAATAAGGCAGGTAATTTAAACAACCGGCACAATGCCGGGAAAAAACAACTTAAAGCTAAGAACAAGGCCGATGGTCTCAGGACAAATCTGGAAGATTATCTGGAAGATTTATCGGTATTGATTAAGTTGATTAAGTATGAGATAAAGATCCAGTAGTAGATAGAGTTTAAATAAATTATTGGAGTGGGTAAGTGTTGAATACGAAAAAGATAATTGGAATTTTCCTGGCAGTCTGTTTTGTACTGTCAGTGACAGTTGCGTCCGTAAGCGCGGCGCCGGCTCCTTATAAGAAAGATGACGGCAAGAAGAGATTTGAAGACAAGAAAAGATTTGACAACGACAGGAGAAAATGGGAAGGCGAAAAGAAAAGATTTGGCAACGACAGGAGAAAATGGGAAGGCGAAAAGAAAAGATTTGACAACGACAGGAGAAAATGGGAAGGCGAAAAGAAAAGATGGAACCTTAAGAAACATGACAATGGGTACAAGAAATGGCACATGTCTTATATGAAATGGTTCAGTATATATATGAAATGGCTCTGTGGATATAACAAATTCTTCGGCTATTATAACAAATGCTTCTGGTGAAAAATGGCTATAAGATAAGCCAATGATTATGTTGTCGTCACTCAGAAAACGGGGAGGGGCAAAATACTGCCCTTGATAGATAGTGAACCTCTCTCCAGTTTTTCTTTTTTTCAGTTCAGTTCCGCTATTTCTGTCCACTATATTGTCATATATTAGCTGCTATCCTTAAGTCATATGTTAGCTACTATTCTTGAGCCTATGAGTTTCAGCTCCCTTATTTTTGTTCCTTATCTGTTAAAATCACAATATTCTCACGCCCGCGCTTGAGTTTCTTAATCAGTCCTCTCTTTTCCAGTTCAGAAAGCAGGAGGCTGACCTTTACTTCGGAATACTCCAACCTGCTGCGCAGATCTTTTTGCGTAATCCTGCCCCCGTGACCCCGAATTATATCCAGAACCTCGCGCAGGTCCATGGAAAGAGGAGGATTTTTTAGAGCAGCAGTTTCAATTCCCGAATTATCCGCAGGTTCTACTGGTTCTGTTATGGAGATTGCTTCTTCAATGCTTCCAAACTCCGGCCCCACTCCAGAACCAGTGCCTTTACCGAGGACTTTTGGCAAAAGTCCAGATGTATTGAATTTTCCTTCCTGAGCCCTGTTTTGTTTTGTCTTTTTGTAATTTCTGGAAAGCTTATAGCCTCCGCCTAGTAGAAGGAAAATCATAAAGGCTATTCCTAGATAACTTAAAGTAGAAGAGCCAGGCCTGGTTTCATCAGCAGGGTTCACACTATTGACATTATTTATTTTATCTTTGATTATCCCACTTGTCTGATTTTCGGAGACGGGATAAAGCAGGAGATCGAAGACATAGTTTCCTTCTTCTTCAATTTTTAAAGTTGATTGTTTTGAATAGATTAAGGTGTTGTTCTGGTAATACCTAGCTGTAATAACATAGTCTCCGGGTCCCAGTTCAAAGGAATACGTGCCGTCTTTTGCTACTATTGATTGAGGAGGATTGGAATTGATATAAATCACAGTATCATTCAGGGGTTCAAAAGTATCTGATGCATATGTTGCCCCATGGATTGTTGCAGTGATGTTGCTTTGTGCTAAGAAAGGTACCCCTAAAACAAGTAAAACAGGTACTCCTAAAGTGAGTAAAGCAGCAGTGCAAAGAATGTAGAATCTCAGATTCATCTCTACCAGAAACCCAATATTATAATTGAGGTTATGAGGATCAACAGCTAAAAAATCTGAGCACAAAATCTTTCTACATTTTTCAGAACATAGAATATATGTTCGTATTTTTAGATTTTTTCAATGACACGCCCCATGCCCCAATATGGATTTTGCTATAATAAGCAGGTTTCAAAATTACTCCTGAAAATGTTAAATATATAATTTTGAAGCAGGCTCAATGAGCACTTTCATTATATTTATAGACTTTACGGTAGCTGATTACAGTTAAGTAGGTATAAATTATAAATAAATATATCGTTTATTTTTTATTTAGAATCAAATAAAACGATAAAATAGATGAAATAGCTATATAAGTATGTCTTATACATTTAATAACAAGAATATCCCAATTATGCAGAAATTTCTTTTTTATTAAAGCTAATGGAATACCTATGAAGATGTATGACTAAGGCCATCCCTCTATCATAATTATTTATAGACATATCATAAACCAAGAAGACAGTGCCCTCGTATTGGTAATTCTAAAAATCATAAACAAAAGCTCATACAATATCATTAAAAAATAACTGAAGCAGGAGCTTAAAAATTAACTAAAACAGGGACTTTTATACAATGTCCTCTACTCAATTAGTTTTGGTGTTATATTAGGGGTTAAGACATGGTTAAGACATTTTTTCTGGTTTCAAGGCTTTTGGCTTTGTAGAAAATCGATCTTAGTCAGTTTCAGTAGGCTCTGAAATGAATAAATAAAGGTAAATCAGGTGATTCAGTCCAAATAAATGGAAATTCTTCACTTAAGAGGATTTTTACAGAGCCAGGCTTTATTCCTTATTTTAAGCACTCATATCTAATTACATTATATCCGTCAATGTATCCTTTTCGGTGACCTTTAATAAAGTTGTCTTTGTAGTATTTGGTCCATCTGTAATCATTTGGAGGCAATGGAATTTTCGAGAGGATTTCTCTTATGCCATATTTAATGCAATCTTTCTGGCCCTGTGTTCTGCCATCTTTGTAACCTTTTCTGTAGCCATCGTTGTAGCCATCTTTATTCTTAGTACTACCAGCTGCACTTACGGATGCAGCTGATACTGACAGTAGAAAACAAAGTACCAGCAAAATAGCAAGAGTTTTTCTTATTCTATCAAATTTATTACATATCATAAATTAAACCCTCACTTGTTTAATTCCTTATTTGCTAATTAAATGAAAAGAAATATATTCTATGAAAAAATCCTGTAAAATCCTGTACTGAGATACTGTAGTCCTTATTGGAAGAAATTCCTTAACTGTTTTGCCAGCTATCTATTAGTTGATAGATTTAATATTAGGCAGATTAAATATAAATATACTTATTCTAGAAAATAGCTTAAAACAGTTAAATTAATAAAATAAGAATTTTTAAAATTTTAATTTGGAATTAAACCATAAATAACCCGTTAAATATCTATTAAACTCTTTAATGAGCAAAATGTGAATAAATATTGGGTATAAATGGGGTTTGGGCATCCAGTATTGGGGAGTTGGGGGTATGGGGGGAGTTATTAAAAAGAGTTAAAAGGTCTCTTATGACCTTCCCAGATGCCCAGTATCCTAGAGTACTTCATAATATATAAACTTAAAGATTTTATCATATGTTTGCGAAAAATCGTGAAACCATTTCAAAAATAAAAAAATGCGGATAGACCCTGAGTTCGAGGTAGAAACTTTCACTATAAACTCAATCCATGACAAACGTTACGATACTATCTCCAGATTTATGGACTTATTCAAACTTATAATAATTTGGCTTACAGAATATATTTTGACTTGTAGTTTATATGTAGATTTTTTTGTAGATTTATACTTTGACTTACAGATTATATTTTGATTTGTAAAATACTTTGACTTACAGATTATATTTTGATTTGTAGATTATTTTAGGATTTCTCATTCTTTGCCAGTTTATGTAGTTCCTGAATCCTTGACTCCACAACATCCATTGCGTCTTCAAAAAGCCGCCTGTTGATTTCGATCCCGAAGTAGTTCTTGAGTTTTTCTTCAGGCGATATTGTCGAGCCTTATCCTGTCCCTTGTAATACTTCAGCATATCTCGCCATAAACGCTGACACTTGTAGTGTCAGCGTGTAAACAATGGACAGGAATAGGCAGACGAGCCATAATGTGAAGAGCAATTTCCGTAAACAGTTTTGTAGGACCGTATTTTACGATTCTGTCAAGGGTCTCTCCTATAGCATATTGATTCAGGTCTTCTCTTGTTACGCTGTCTCCAAAGAGCCTTTTAAGAGCCTTTCCTTAGAAACGTTTTTAAAAAAGTCAGAAAACAGGTACATACGTTGCTATGAAACCAAGACCATTGATTACCATGGCAAGGATGCAGACTGAGTGAGGGATATTATGATCCCTTTCCTTAGGGAGTTTCTCATCGATCAGTTTGTCAACTTCAAGTTCTCTGAAAACTCCAGCAATAAGTCCAAGGTGACCTAAGGATCTTGTGCGTTTTAAGGAGGATTCAACTCTTCCACTACTGTTTTTCTCGGGCATGGAAAGACCAACAGAGAAATAATAAAATTAATGATATTAAAATATATGTTTACCTGCCAAAAGCAGGATATATAGTCAGATATTATAAATATGGAGATTCCCGATTATCACAAGTAATATATACAACTCATAAATATGACTATTAAACATCAAACCCAGGACACAACCCCTGGAATCTGAAAAACAAATCAATTCACACACAGCTTTTCGCTTCACTAGGAGAAGAGCTGTTATCTTTGGAATTATCACAAGTAATATATAATTCGAATAAATATTACCCTCAAGATGAGTTTACAAAAAGAGGAACCTCAATGATTAAAAAATCGGTTCATGAGATTAATAGAAAAATAGAAGATGGAAGCGTCAATGTAGTGACAGCCGAGGAAATGGTCACAATTGTTGAGGAGCTTGGCGCTGAAGGGGCTGCAAAAGAAGTAGATGTGGTTACGACAGGTACGTTCGGAGCTATGTGCTCTTCTGGCTTGATGCTTAACCTCGGACATTCCGAACCCCCTATTAAAATCCAGAAGTTATGGTTTAACCATGTAGAAGCATATAGTGGAGTAGCAGCCGTAGATGCTTACCTGGGGGCAGCCCAGATCTCAGATACACGAGGAATCCAGTATGGTGGAGCTCATGTCATTGAGGATCTTCTCAGGGGCAAAGATATCGATGTCCATGCAACTTCGTATGGGACAGACTGTTATCCAAGGAAAGTGCTTGATACGACAATCACGCTTGAAGACCTTAACGAAGCCATTCTTCTTAATCCAAGGAATGCTTACCAGAAATATGCAGCAGCAACCAACAGTTCCAAAAGAACTCTAAACACTTATATGGGGGAGCTTCTGCCCAATTTCGGAAATGTAACCTATTCCGGGGCAGGTGTACTCTCGCCCCTCTCAAACGATCCAGATTATGAAACTATAGGCATGGGAACAAGGATTTTCATAGGAGGAGCTCAGGGCTATGTTATAGGGAACGGAACTCAGCATTCTCCTTCTTCTGGTTTTGGAACTCTCATGCTCAAAGGTAACCTTAAGGAGATGAACCCTGACTATTTGAGAGCTGCTTCCTTTGCCGGATACGGGACCACCCTCTATATGGGAATTGGAATTCCTATCCCTATCCTTAACGAAAGGCTTGCTGCCGCAACTGCAGTCCGTGATGAGGACATCATAACCAGTATCCAGGATTATGCTGTGGGAAGCCGGGAAAAACCGACTATCAAAAACGTAAATTATGCCGAACTCAGGTCAGGTTCGGTGCAGATTGATGGAAAAGACGTGCCCACTTCTTCACTTTCAAGTTTCAAGAATGCGAGAAAAATTGCAAATGAACTAAAGGAATGGGTAAAACTCGGAAAATTCTTTGTCAGCATGCCCTTGGAAAGGCTGCCTGCTGAAGGGCTTGCCAAAACCATGAAACAGACGCAAGCCATACCTCTAGTTAAAGATGTCATGTCCAGTTTTTTTGTAGCCATCAAAAAAGACCAAACTATCCAGGACGCGGCAAAAAAAATCTGGGTGAACTCTTTTAATCACCTGATCGTGATTTCTGACACTGGTGAACTGGTCGGGATCCTGACCGCGTGGGACATCTCTAAAGCCGTTGCAGAAAACTGTTTTGATTCGGTGGAAAGCGTTATGACAAAAAAAGTGCTGACCTGTGATCCGAACGAGCCTGTGGACCTTGCAGCCAGACGGCTGGACCGCTTTGGGGTGTCTGCGATGCCGGTGATCGATACTCAGAGGCGGGTTCTCGGGATAATTACAAGTGACAACATAAGCAAGCTCCTTGCAAGGAGGTAATGAACATGAAAATAAAGATCACCATCCCTACCGAAAGAATCCACAACCCGATCATCTCCGAGTCCATAGTCGAAACCGGAATCCTGATTAATATAATGGTCGCAAATATTGACTCAACCTACGGGGAATTGATTGCGGACGTGAACGAATTCAGGTTCGATAAGATCAAAAAAGCTCTTGAATCCAGGGGGGCGATAGTTTCCATCCTAGACCAGCCCATTCACAGGGATGAGGAAGAATGTATCGAGTGCGGGGCCTGTATTTCTGTCTGCCCGATGAATGTATATTCTTTTGACAATGACTGGAGTGTCCTGGTAGATGAAAAGAAGTGCATCCAGTGCGGCGTGTGCATCAAGATGTGTCCGCATGGGGCTTTGAAACTGGGAGAATAAAGAAAGGAATAGACTCAAGAGAGGGATTATCGAACCACAAAAATCTTCCTTGACAACTTTTTATTTTTTCCGATTTTCCCGGGTTTCCTCTTTTTCTTATCTTCTTTCTCTCCTTACTTTTCCTAGTTTTCTCCATCTCTATTCCTTATTTTTAGTTCTTTTTTATCCTCTCTCGTCTCCAGTACTTTTTGTTCTCTTTGATTATGTACGAGATTTCATTATGGATACCGATTTCTATTTCGAAACTCCCCTTATTTATAGATTGAAACAAATAATTATAAAGTAGAATAACAAAAATAGAATAAAGCATTAAAGTGATGGCTGCCTGAACTGGATATTTGCAGTTTCTCGGCGGCTTCTAAAAATAATCTGCAGTGAACGGTGTTTACAGTTCTGAATGGTGTTCCCTGTATTTTAATCTTGAGGGATACAGTAGACCGGAGTTTTAGCATTACAAAACAAAGAGAAAATTACAAAATATCGCTAAAAGTTTTTAAAATTGGAGTAAGCCATGAAGATCCTTGTACTCTACTCAGGCGAACTTGGGAAGAAAGTTATCCAGAACCTGATCAACGCGGGAAATTTCTGCGTATCCTGTGGGGAACTCTGTAACCACTGCAGACAAGCCAGGAAGTCCTACGCGAACCTGATAGTAGGAATTCATGAATTTCCTCAAGACCTTCCCACGTTTATAGAAGAGCCAGGGCAGTACATGCCTCAAAAGCTTCCAGAATGTGACCTGATACTTGCTATTGGCATCCACCCCGACCTTCTTATAGCCCTTCCCGATGTCGCACAGAATACAAAGGCAAAAGCCGTAATCGCACCTTCTGAAGATTCAAAGAAAACTCCTGCAGGTGTCCTTGAACAGCTTAGAAAAGAGCTTGAAGCCATTGGGGTTGAGTTTGAGGGACCAAAACCTTTTTGTGCTCTTGAAAAAACCGGAAAGCCCATTATAGACGCGTTCGTTGACCTTGGCTTCGGAAAACCTGTGTTAAGGATCGAAACAAGCCCTGACGGAAAGATGTTCATAGGCGCAGGCGTTCTCAGAGATGCCCCTTGCGGTTCCACCTGGTTTGTTGCAAAGAAACTTGGGTGGACTGATGTTCCAGGATATAAAGAAACCATTTCAGGAGCTCATCACTCTTACCCCTGTACCGCCAGCATGGACAAAGACCCCCAGCTAGGGGACACTATTCTACATAAAGCCGGATATATCATCAGGGAAGCTGTCGAAAATGGAATGGAGTGTGCAAAAAAGGAAAAAGCTAGGACGTCTGCAGTCTGGAGGGACGATATCTCAAGCTCTAGCTCCTGAAAAGTAAGTATTAGGCTCCTGAAAAGTAAGTATTAGACATTACCAAATATTCTGACGAATACTACAATTAAAAATATTAAAAATCGAAATTTCTTAATTTAGTTCCAACAAGAAAATAACGCATTACTTATCGCCTCTCGGCAGAGTTGGGCCCTAAATCAAATACTGACAAAAGCTCAGTAAGCACGCTTCTTGAAAAAATATTAGAACCTGAGCCGGATCCATTTACTACTGGATTGACCTGGCCCTGTAATTATTAAAATTATTGAATAAAAGCATAAGGGATCTAGGATTAAATTCCCTGAAGATAACACTTCCTGTTCCCTTTAATATGCTTAGTTACAATAGATGCACCTACTGGAGAAGTACATGA
>DADO01000191.1:10956-13884 GCA_002509325.1 Methanosarcina sp. UBA402
AAGTACATGAAGAGTACTTTTAGCAGGTTGGACATGTTAGTTTCAGAGTAACCTTTGCGGAATCAGTTTTTCCATCGCAGCCTTTTATCTTGTATGTGAAAGTGTCAGTACAAGAACCTTTTCCAGAACAACATTTCGATGGCGCTTTGTAGCAGATTTTGCCGTTACTCTGCATAGTCACTTTGCCACCCTTTGCGGTAGTAATAGTCTCTGTACAAACTTTAAGGTTGCGCCCTTTGTCATTCTTCAGCACATTAAAGCAATAAACAACATTTGGACATTTTTTAAGTTTAATAGCATACGTATCGTTTATAGCATCTGTTTTTATTTTACAACTGCTACCATAAGATGCTTTTGTTTTACAACTGCTACCATAAGATGCTTTTGTTTTACAACTGTTGCAATTGCAGCATGCTGCTGCTCCTGTCATTGACATGACGAAAAATACTAACGTGAAAAGACATATTACTTTAAACATAGTTTTTCGCATTATAATTCACTCCTTATTTTAACCTAATGGATTTAATTTTACCATTTTAGGTATCATTTGATCCTAGAACACCCTTAATCGGAACTCACAGGGAAATGCTACCATATAAATATACTTATTTTCACTCCTTTGAATAAAAATAGAAAAATCAGTTTAAAGCTTTATAAAACTCCATCTCCAGGTTTAAAAGATTATAAAAATTAGAATCACTCTAAACATAATACATTCTCTTTGAAATAAAAATTTAAGACATTTAAAGAGCTTGTATCCCTAAATATACTCAGAATTTTGTTTTTACCTAACTATATTACTTTCCTTAAGCTTTCTCTTGTAACCTTAGATATTAAGCCTTATATTTTATCAAAATAGCATATCTATAGAATTTCAATAAAAGAAAGCCCGTTATTTGCGCATAGAATATCGTAAAAATATCTTATTTTCATAAGGTTGGCATGGGATTTTGAGAATTTTTACTGATGGCATTTTGGAAAAAGATGCGCCGCAATTATACTTGGTTGTTGGGTTTACTATTGTTGGCCTAAAAATAGTAAGAAAACATATTTAATGTTACAACATATTCAGATATTATCATATCTTAATAACTAATATTTTGGCTATATCTGCCAATTATCTGCCAATTATCTTTCAAATCTGTTAATTATATGAAGTACGTGAGACTATTGTAAATTACGAAGTTTTATTGTCAGTTTTAGTTTTAAGAGGTAAATCATGAAACCGGAAATTGACTCCACCTGTTTTGGTTCTATTACTGTAGAAGGAGAGACATATAAATACGATATACTCATTCGCCTAAATAAACAGGTTGAAAAAAGAGAGAAAGAACTATCAAAGGAGCTATATGGAACTTCTCATAAAATCTCGCTTAAAGAAGCAAAGTACATCTATGAGGAAGGAACCGAGAAAATCATTATAGGAACCGGCCAGACAGGTTTTGTGAAACTCTCGGAGGAAGCTGAAAATTTTTTCAGGGAAAAGAAATGTGGAGTAGAACTTTTTCCGACACCCTGGGCAATTGAACGCTGGAACGAACTTGAAGGCAGGATCACTGCAATGTTTCATGTAACGTGTTAAGTGTAAAAAGCAGACTTCAGGCAGGCAAATATATATTTCAAAAAACAGGTAGGGCTACACTGAAATAGCCCTATCACGCCGTGTCTTTTTCCTGTGCCTTTATATTTTTTCGAGTATCATACTTTCCAGCTTCTTCTGCTGCAACCTGTTTTATATTTACATCCAGCTGGGGGAACGGAATTTCAATTCCTTCTTTAGTATAAGCATCAAATATTCCCGTAATCAGGTAATTCTTCACAGTTCCCATATCTCCTGTTTTCGCCCAGGCGCTGAGTTGCAAATTTATAGAGGAATCCGCAAGTTCAGTAGTCACTACTGCAGGTCTGGGTTCTTGAAGGACAAGGGGATGTGCTTTCATGAGAGTGAGTGCTATGCCAGTTGCTTTTTCAAGATCTGAAGAATAACTTATTCCTACATTAACTGAAACTCTTCTCGTAGGCATACGTGTCATATTAACAATTGAACTTCCCCAGACAAGCTTATTCGGGATTGTAATCAACTGGTTGTCAGAGGTCAGGAGCTCAGTTGACATGATCCCTACAGACCTTACTTTTCCTGTCTGCCCACTAACGGTTACGGTCTCTCCCATGTCAATAGGTCTTATTGCCGCAACACATACCCCAGCAGTCAGGTTTGTAAGGGTGTCTTGCATGCCCAGACCGATAACCAGGCCTAATACTGCAGAAATTCCTATTATATAACTATCCACGTCGAAATTCAGGCTCTTCAAGAAAGCAAGAACTACAACCACATACAGGAGGATACTTAAAAAATGGGTGAGAAATTCAATGGTAAGATCCGGAATCTTTGTTTTCTGTACTCCTCTTTTGAAAGCACGAATAATATATTTTGATAAAATGAACCCCAAAACCAGTACTAAAATTGCAAAAGTAAGTCTGGAAATTGTTATTTCGGTATACGGAATTAATTGATCCATTATTTCATAATTCATTTTTAACCTCCTCGTTTTTTGCCTCCCTTGAGGAAAAGCTGGCAAACAATATTTATTCCATTATGCAGCAAAATTTGTAAAGAATAGGACTTATAAAGAGCAAGCAGGTAAAGATAAACTTATAAAGGGTAAACTTATAAAATAAAGTGCAGGGTTACAGTAATCTGGTCTGTTTCAGTATTAAATAAATTTGATTTCTTTTATAGTTATCTGTAGAAACAAGCTTCCCTTAATCCTGCCTTTTTAATTCGGAAAGTCTTATCACAGAATAAATCTTTATTTTAACAAGTCTCAAGTATAAAGTATTAAAGAAAATAATCTAAGTAGCTTTAAAGAAAATAATCTAAGTAGCTTTCATGCGTCTTCGGTTAAGTGAAGAATCGTGATAAATTGC
>DADO01000083.1 GCA_002509325.1 Methanosarcina sp. UBA402
TTTCACAATATATATAGGTATCGGAAAACATCGTTTAAGTAAAAGTAAAAAATTAGTGAACTACTGATAATTGGGTATACGCGTTAAAATCAGACCTTAGAGGGATTGAAACAGAGATCAAAACAAGTTTTGAAAATGTGATATTACTGTTAAAATCAGACCTTAGAGGGATTGAAACTTAAGAGTATACGGAAAAAACATTAAAAGAATCCCTGTTAAAATCAGACCTTAGAGGGATTGAAACTAGTTTTTATTATGCGTAGTAATAAAAAAGCTCATTTTATGTTAAAATCAGACCTTAGAGGGATTGAAACAAACCAGAACCAAAACCGGAATCAAAAACTCATGGCGGGTTAAAATCAGACCTTAGAGGGATTGAAACTTGGACGAGTTAACCACATCTTGTCTTGGCCGCGACGTTAAAATCAGACCTTAGAGGGATTGAAACGAATCAAAAACTCAAGGCATCGACGGAACAAAAGTAGTTAAAATCAGACCTTAGAGGGATTGAAACGGAGTTGACATAGAATGGAATGGCTCAAACTGGAAAGGTTAAAATCAGACCTTAGAGGGATTGAAACTTTGCAAGTCGTAACTTCTCGTTCGACTCGGATCGTGTTAAAATCAGACCTTAGAGGGATTGAAACTAGGCAATGGGCAGACGACCTGATAAAACAACAGGGTTAAAATCAGACCTTAGAGGGATTGAAACAGGGGTAGGTGTGGGCGTGGGCGGCGGAATTTACGCGTTAAAATCAGACCTTAGAGGGATTGAAACTTAAAGCATCGCCTGTAAAAGTCAAATCTGTGAAATTGGTTAAAATCAGACCTTAGAGGGATTGAAACTCAATCCAGCACCACATCACACAGCTGACAAACTCAGTTAAAATCAGACCTTAGAGGGATTGAAACAACACATGTTGCGGTTTCTAAATATGGATATGTACTAGTTAAAATCAGACCTTAGAGGGATTGAAACTCAACAAATGCAAGAAGCCGTTAGGCTTTTCAAAACAGGTTAAAATCAGACCTTAGAGGGATTGAAACTCGGAAATCATCACCTTTGTAGTGCCTGTCGTAGATAGTTAAAATCAGACCTTAGAGGGATTGAAACGTAGTAGGTACAACTGTTCATAGACTCCTTTCTGGAGGTTAAAATCAGACCTTAGAGGGATTGAAACTGAATTTTTATGATGTCGCCCAGGCCTGCGACATCAATGTTAAAATCAGACCTTAGAGGGATTGAAACACTGCAGCCTGCAAATCTCTTGTTCCATATTGGATGTTAAAATCAGACCTTAGAGGGATTGAAACATGCGAGCGGCATTCATAGCTACTGCAAAAGCCACCGTTAAAATCAGACCTTAGAGGGATTGAAACGTTCACAGCACTTTCCTCCATGCAGCTTCTACCATGGTTAAAATCAGACCTTAGAGGGATTGAAACATCACAACGATCGCTGCGGAACTCATCGAGATGATTGTTAAAATCAGACCTTAGAGGAATTGAAACATTTTGCGACTTATCAGACCTACTTTCAGGTTCATTGCCAAAATCAATCCTTAAACGACTCCTTCTTTCGATAGATACTTAAGAGTATCTATTTGATGCGAAAGAACAAATTACTTATTGAAATAGTTTCTTTTTGTTTTATAAGATTTTTATTTAGTGAAGTTAAAGATTTTTGTGAGTGGAAGATAATAATGGGACAGGACTTTCTTTATACATTTACTGGCAATCCATTTGTGGATGCTGGAATATGGGCTATATGCGAGTGGTCGGGTAAGAAAAAACCTGAAGAAATAAAAATCGAAGACCTCAAAGAGATAGTTTCAGATGTGGTTCCTATATACCTGAACTCTGAATGGTCAAAGAGTCTCTATTCCTTTTTTCCTAATAATCCGGTTACTAACCCTTCAGTAAAAAATAAGAATCAACGGCTCCATGAATACTTAGAATCTTTAATTAGTCAAATTGGGCCTCTTGATATATCTCTATCCGGAAACTGCGTTACTTGTGGAAGACGTAATGTTGAACAAGTTAGAACAAAAACCGAAATACCCCTTATAGGGTCAGGTGGAATGATCAATTATTTCCCAAGTGGGCAATCTGGAGCTGACTATTGCCCTGCATGCACTTTTGCAGTCCAATTTTCCCCTCTTGTCTCATACTCTTGTGTAAAGCTTTTACTTCTTCACTCAAACTCGGAAAAGGTAATGCACTATTGGGCAGAAAGAGCAGTAAAAGATATTCAGAGGCAGATTTCTGCAAATAATTACACAGGCTGTTATGATGAGGGGTATAAAAATCCCGTAAATGCTCTTTTTCACATAATTGAGGATACAATCCTCCGCTATGAAGAAAATTGGGTAACAGAAAACCCTTCTATAAACATGTACCACTTTACGAATTACATTCAGGGTCCTGATCTCGATATCTATACAGTTCCTACTCCTGTTTTTAGGTTTCTGGCTTATGTCAAACAGTTGGATCAGTCCTCAGAATGGATGAAAATCGTCAGAAGGGGCTATTTTAACTGGGACAAAATCAAGGAAGGGGATGAATACAAGAATCGGGGAAATTCTGTTTACATAAATCTTCTAAAAGGCCATTCTATTGTGAGATATTTTATCGATAACAAGACCCGTCAGGTCTACGGGGATTGGGAATTGCTGGAGTTTTATTTAAAAGAGGTGAGAAATATGGGTGATAAACGGTTAGGTACCCTCAAGAAAGTTGGGGACAGTATCTCAGAGTACATAAAGGACACGCAAAACATAAAAAGATTAAATCAGCTCGAAATGGCAAATAACTTTGCCACTTTCAGGAATTTGTTGAGGTTTATCGAAAAAGACAGGATTAAAGAAGGTTCTCAAGACTCTCTTTTTACTCTTGAAGAGTTTATGGAAGATCTCTTTCCTGAAGGGGTTCTGGGCTGGAGAGAAACTCAGGATCTTTTGCTTTTCAGGATTTATGAAAACCTGCACAATTGGCTTGTTGAGCAGGACGCTTTGAAATCTCAGCTTATTAATGAGGAAGAAGAAACAGAAATATCTCTGGAGGAATAATTGTGACACATACAGTAAATGGTTTCATGCTTATCGATGCTCCCCACTCAGCATTAAACAACGCAGGAAATGACAGCAGCGAAAGAACAGAGAACGTTGTCAGAGTAAAGGCAATCCGAAAAGGAAGGAAAGTATATCCTTATGTCTCGGGGCAGGCTCTCAGGTACTGGTGGCGTGCTACTCTGGAAGAAAAATTCAATTGGAATATTTCTCCTATAGAGCGTGAAAAGAAAATAGCGTTTACAAGTGCTAATCCTGTAGAATACGATGATGACGACGTTTTCGGTTACATGAGGGCCCTCAAAAAAGCAGACGGCGGCACTGTCACAAGGATTTCAGTCCTGAAGAATTCTCCTCTTGTTTCTGTTGCGG
Organism: Methanosarcina sp. UBA402; assembly: GCA_002509325.1. GTDB lineage: Archaea > Halobacteriota > Methanosarcinia > Methanosarcinales > Methanosarcinaceae > Methanosarcina. The sequence goes on from DADO01000083.1 coordinate 3,441, forward strand.
GGCAGGTTCCTACTGAAGATTTCGGGGTAATGGCTCGTCACGAAGGAGATCCTGTTCCTTATGAACACGAATTTTACTCCACAGTTTTAAAAGGAATCTTTTCCCTTGATCTTGATAACATTGGCGTGTTTTACAAATGCGAAAAAACAGGATACAAAAATATGTACCCTGAACTTGAAGCAATTGCTGAAAAAAATGGGGCAGAAAATATTGAAGACAAATGGGTAATGCCTGCAGAAGTCAGAATGAAGAGAGCAAAAGATGTACTAAAGGCTCTTCCATACCTCGCAGGCGGTGCGAAACAAACTTCTCACCTCACTGACGTATCTCCAAAACTTCTCATACTTGCAGGGATAGACGGTGGGAATCACCTGTTTATGAATCTTGTAAGAGAAGAAAATGGGGAAGCCCTTGTAGACATTGAAGCCCTTGAGGATGTGATCTCCGACTACTCTGACATTCTGTTGACTGATATCTATATCGGGCGGCGTAAAGGCTTCATGGAGGAGATTGATCCTGCACTTAAAACTCTAACTGAAAAATACGCAGGTAATAGCCGGAAAATAATTTACGGTTCTATTAACGAAATGGTTGATTCTTTTGTGCAAACGATCCCCGGGCTGATGAGGTAAGATGAAAATCTTAAGGATTAAAATTGAGGGCTGGACCGCGTCTTTCAGATATCCGGGTTTTATAAGCGGATTTCAGCCTACTCTTCCAGTTCCTCCCGTAAGCACTGTGTACGGGTTGATTTCAGCAGCAAAAGGAGAGTTAACTTTTCCTGAGGATGTAAGTATTGGTTATGTATTTGACTTTGAAAGTAAAGCTGTAGACCTTGAAACAATCTACGAACTAAGTCCAGGGCTTTCTGCAAAATCAAATGTAGTAAAAAGAGAATTCCTGTACAATCCCGAGCTTTACCTCTACCTTGATAGGCTTGAGTTTGAAAAATATTTCCGCAAGCCTCAATATCCCCTTCTTTTTGGCAGGTCTGGGGACCTGGCAAAGGTTTCAGAAATAAAGGAATTGGAACTTGAAGAAGAAGCTGGGAAAAAGCTAGGGAAAACTATTCTTCCTTTTGGAATTAAAGGAGCTTATGGCTTAGTACAGGCTCTCCCAAGTCACTTTACTGATACGATTCCCCGAAAAGCTGTAGGGGTAAAACCTTACCTTCTGATGGAAGAGTTTTTCATCTACCCTGAAAAGTGCTTATTTGACCCGGAAATGGATTGGGCAGTCTGGCTTCATAAGAATTAATTGATGAATAGGAAAGAAAAATGGTAATTCTTGCTAAAAAAAATCCAGATGAAACTTTGCTGGAACATACAGAAAACGCCCTTAAGGTTTTTAAAAGCATAAAAGATGCATATCCTGAAGTTCCTAAGGTATGTGGAGTTCCGGACTTCTGGGAACATCTCTTTTATTCTATTTTCTTTCATGATTTTGGGAAGGCTGCATCAGGATTTCAAAAATCTCTCTATGAAAAAGAGAAATGGAGATACAGGCATGAAATTCTCTCTGCTGGTTTTGTTTCTGGGCTTGAGTACGGTGACCAATCTAGAGAAGCCATTGCTATGGCTATAATTACGCACCACAAAGATGTATCTTATTTGAGAGAAAAGTTTGGGACCTTTCCAAATCCAAATGGAAAAAAACGTTATTTTGAAAAATTGCAGGAATTGAATCCTAATTTTGAAGAGCTAAGGGAAATTCAACGAAAAGTTCCTGAAATCAGCAAAAAATATCTGGATTTTGAATTAAATAAGTTTAGAGAAATAAAATCTACTGAGGAAATGGCTGATTCGTATAAAAATGCCGTACTACCTTACAAAAATCAGCTTGAAGATGGGGAATTAACAGTTCTACATGGAAAGTACGGGATATTTCTTAAAGGTTTTTTAACAGCCTGCGATCATCTTGCATCAGGGGGGAAATACAGCTTATTATCTGGAATTGAAGACATGAGAGCTGTATATAACTTTTCCGAACTGAGAAAAACACAGAGTCAAGCATTAGATACAAAAGGTGACGCCATTTTAATTGCACCTACAGGAAGTGGGAAAACGGAGGCTTCATTATTCTGGAGTCATGCAAACCAGAACCCAGGCAGATCTAAAAGGGTCTTTTACCTGCTTCCCTATACTGCCAGTATCAATGCAATGTATAAAAGGCTTCAAAAGGATTTTAAAGACCCTGAATTAACCGGTATTCAACACGGCAAAGCTATGTACTATCTGTACCGAAGCTTTGAAGAAGAAGAAGAAAAAGAAGACTACCTGATTGCAACTAAAAAAGCAAAAGAAGTAAAAAGTCTCACTGATAAAATTTACAGACCTTATAAAATAGCAACTCCACATCAGATTCTTAAATCTATGTTTGGAATTAGAGGGTTTGAGCAAAACCTTGCCGAAATGTCCAATGCCCTCTTCATAATGGATGAAATTCACGCTTATGATGCTCATACAACTGCCCTGATCCTTGAAACACTGAAGACCTTAAAAAGTTATCATGCCAACTTTTTGATTATGTCTGCTACTCTTCCTTCTTTTCTTAAAGAAATGTTCATGCAAGAACTGGGAATAACAACAGAAATCTCATTTACAGAACTTGAACTGGATGAATTTACAAGGCATAGAGTTTCTGTTCTTAAAGGAGGCATTTTAGATAATTTGGATCTGATCCAAAAAGAACTTGATGATAACAAAAAAGTGCTTGTTGTTTGTAATACCGTCGCTCAGGCTCAGAAGATATACAACCTGCTCTCTGCAGGAATAGAAAACTGCGGCTTAATACATGGAAGGTTTATCCTCAGAGACAGAGAAGAGATTGAATCAAAGTTAAAGACTCTGAACCTTCTAGTTGGAACGCAGGCAATAGAAGTTTCTCTGGATATTGATTATGATGTACTGTTCTCTGAACCCGCTCCTCTCGATGCTCTTATCCAGAGATTTGGAAGAGTCAATCGAAAAGGATGGGAAGAAAAAATAATCAAACCAGTATATGTTTTTGAGCAAGGATCTGATAAGGATAAATATGTTTACAAAAATCAGGAATTAGTTGCTAAGAGTCTTGAACTGCTAAGTAAAGAGAATATTCTGGGAGAAAGCAGAATTCAAGCACTTGTGGACGAAGTTTATTCAAATAGGTATCAGGGCCCTGATCTTGCATCTTTCGAGATGGTGAAAAAAACTTTCCCCAAGTTTCATAGCAAAATTGTTCCTTTTATAAACGAAAGAGAAAACGAAGAAGAATTTTATAAACTTTATCAATCTGTTGAAGTTGTTCCAATCCAATTTAAACTTGAATACCTTGAAGAAATCGAAAATAAAAGGTATTTTGAAGCTGTGAAGTATGTTGTCTCGATAAGGTTTGATCAATACAAAAAGCTGCAACATAACAACCAAATTCAGATTGACTCTGATATGATATTTGTAAGTGTTGACTACAGTTCTGAATTGGGTCTCTTATTGGATTCCGAGGAACCTATTATGGGAATTTTTAACAACGACTCATAAATAATATTCATTGTGTTCGCGAGCAAGATCCATTAAAACAAGGATCGAAACATAAATTAAAGGGCGTGCGGCCTGGAATATACGGTTTTCGGGGCGTTGCGGCTGCACGCAGTTTGAATCCTTTGCGGACCTAAAATTTCTTCGGTCCTTCGACATGAATTAGCACTTTTTCCATTTCCCGGCTCCTCCTGCCTCCAAGCCGCCTGCTCCGAGTATTCCGCCATTATACTGTCCTACAGGGGTTCCATCTTTATTGAACCAGTTCACCTGCAAAAATCCTCCGCCATATGATACGCTCTGAATGTGAAAGGCGGTAACGTTTCTGAAGAAAGCATCCCAGTCACTATATGCTGTGTACATAAATCCGATTGATGAGCCTACCGATGCGCCTCCGCCCCAAACATCTACTTCATAGCAGTATTCACGGTAGGGATCAGTAGTTGGTTTAACGGTTAGTTGGCCGTAAAAAAGGATGAATGTTAGATCCACTTTAGCCCCTAATACAACAGCATCGCTTTTTGCGAGTCTCTCCGGAAACGATTCGATGGCGGCTTTGTCAATTCCTCTAAGATTATTTAATGCTTTCAGACCCACCTTTTGAATATCTGACCTTTGTTCTTTGCTCATTGTTCCTGGTATTTCTTCCATTTTAACACCTTCATATTTTTCACATTTAATTGATCTAAACTTCTAGGTATTTATATCTTATCCTATCCTCTTTTTTTGGAGAAGTATAAAATCTTTGAATATTTTTATAATATTTATGTCTTATAATTTAGCCTGATCAATTCTTAAGAGGCAAGATAGAAGACCGATTCGTGATCAAGATCCATTAAAACAAGGATTGAAACACGGATACAAAAAACCAATCTCAGTAGTTCACTAATTTTTTA
>DADO01000001.1 GCA_002509325.1 Methanosarcina sp. UBA402
GATAGCTGAATAGTTACAATAAATCTAATTTAATGTGACAATATAACTTTTTTATGCTCCACTACCTGAGTTTACGTACAATCATCTGCCTAATTTGAATATTTATATATATTATTTATGAATTTCTATACTTATTTTATGCATTCATATATAAATTATATATATTTATCTATTATTCCTTTATACCTATCTGTTTGAGTTTTATATTTATCTATTTAATTTGTACATTTATCTGAATAATTTGTGCACTTTGTTCTCTACATTCTCTGAAAATATATTTTTTCATACACAAGCTATAACATATTAAAAAATCTTAGCTGAAATTTCAAATCACAATGTATATCTGTATAAAATTATGTGCTAATTTGAGGTAATGTTTTCGAGACAGAGAAGTGAATATCGATAAACTGATTAACTCTATTCGAGATTCATATATCAGTTCCAGACGATAAACGATCCCTACGTTATCACATCTCTGGGCTTTTGTTTTTAGCCTTATTGGCTTATTTTTGTTTTTTACGCTACCGCGCTATTTGATATTAAAACGGGAAACTGACTAACCCTACTTCAAAAAAATACCGATTTTCAAGTTTAAAAACTAATTTAAGAGTCTCACAAGGGTGAGAGTATGAAGACGCGAATATTATCATTAGCTGACAATCCTGAGAATCAAATGGAAACCCTGTATCATCAATCCTATAAACCGGGGACTTTTTCCAGCAACCCTGCTTTGTTCAGGGTACCAGATCTGTTGCCAGTAATGGAAAGCAATAGAATAGGCCTTGTCTGCGGCAATGTGGCTGAATATAAACTTAAGATAAGTGTTGGGCCGGGAGAGTATGATAACATTATACTTACCAACTATGTAAAAGAAAAGAGCGCCTGGAGCACAGAACTGAGCAAAAATTTAATAATTCTGCCCGGACAGGCTTTGACTAAAAATTTCTATTTTGATATGGCGATATACTACGCTCAGCAAGGATATTGTACATATATTCTGGATAGAAGAGAAACAAATGTTCCGGCAAATGAGACAGATTTCAGTTACATGGAAAACTGGACCATTAACAATTACCTGAGTGACACATACAACGGTATCGCTGTATCAAGAATTCATACTGCTCTCCTGAGTGACGAAGCTGTAGAGAACATAGAGGTTACAGGAATTGGCCACAGTCATGGGGCTTTGATCCTGACTGTGTATAAAGCAAGTGAATACCATGACCTAACTTTAGGTTCGGTTGACAGGATAATACCTGTTGATATCATTATCAATTACGAGCCTAAACATTTGGAGTTAATACAGGCTCAGGCACAGGAATTTGACACAATTTCAAGGTGTATAGAAAACAGGATGTACAATAGCAGTAATATGGCTTCCATGATGCATATAGCCAGTCTGGCATTAGCCGATCCTGACGGAAAATCTTCTTTTCAACCCAACCTTACAAACAGGCAATTCTTCCGGCTTATGGCTACTCAGACTCATGCATTCAACGAATATCCCTATACTCCGAACTATCACTATTGGAGTGGAGATCTGGGCGGCCTTTATTATGTTGACGAAAACAGGTTACTTAATTTAACCTTAACCGGAGGTGCTGTCCCTTATGCACCAAAGTACCTGGACCTTTACATGGCCGGTCTTATGGGTAATGTTGATGGCTATGAGATTGACTTTTCAAGAATAAGCTCACCTGTTCTTTATATCGGGCTCGGAGGAGGTTTCAGTGGCTATGGCGCATGGTGGTACGAAAACGAGGTCGGAAAAATAAATGATAAAGTCACTTCAATAAACTGGAATAACCAAGGCCACGGTAGCATAGCCCTTGATTATAATTCACCAGAATTATGGGCACTTATACACAGTTGGATAGAGGACAATTAATGAGCCCCTAAAACAAACATGAAATTCTTCGAATAACAGGCACAAAGAAATGAAAGTACTTGAAAGCACTTTCATGCCAAAAAGGGAAGAGCCCTGCCTATTTCAGGCTGAGACTCTATCAGCTCTTGCAGCAGGCTCAGTTCTTAAGAGAGATCTTAGGAAATATCCTGCCCACATATACATCAAGAGGGAGCCTATTCCGTTGCCTATGACTATTCCCCACCAGGCTCCGACCTGCCCCATGTTAAAGGTAAAAGCCAGGAGTGCTGCAAAAAGAGGAGTAAAGACAATCGTTCTTAGGAGGGTTGCAATCAGGGAATTAATACCTTTTCCTGCCCCCTGGAAGAAGGAAGAGGAGAAAAAGCCAAGTGCAGCCGTGGGATAAAAGACACACATCACACGCAGGAAGTGGGCAAGATCAGCGGTTATGTGGGCTCCACTTTCAGATTGTGTGAATATGGATGCTATCGGCATGGCGAGCGCGAATATAAAAGCTCCTGTTATGCACTCTATAAGGAATCCGAGCTTGGTTGAGTAGGAAAGGGCGATCTTTGCCTTTATATAATCACGGGCTCCTATTGCAGCTCCGGTCACTGAAATTACGGCAGTTGACATTCCCATCAGAGGAGACATTGCAATTGTCGCAACTCTCCATCCTGTTGCATAGACAGCAACCCCGTCAGTGCTACTCACAAGTACAATAATATAGTTTATGAACAGCATTGAGAGGGACATAGAAAGCTGCTGGGCTGAAGCCGGAAGTGCAACCTTGAAGATCTCTTTTACAATGCTTTTTTCAAAGCGAAAATCCCTGAAATTGAAGGCTACGTAAGTGTCCTTCCTGAAGAACAACCAGTTTGCCATCATAAGGCAAGATATCCCTATAGAAATCAAAGTCGCCCAGGCTGCACCTGCAATCCCCATCTTCAGAGTATAAATAAATATGGGATCCAGGATAACGTTTAAGACTCCGCCTAAAATCATAGCCTTCATAGCTCGCTTTGAGTCCCCTTCGCTACGGAGAATTGCATTTGCAGCGTTGGAAAAGAAGATCACAATGCTGCCAAGGAAAATAACCCTGGCATACGAAACTGCAAGTGCTGTAGTTTTTCCTGCTCCTGCAAGGGCAAAGAGCTGAGGGGCAAAGAAATAAAACGGAACTGTAAATGCAATCGAGAGCAGGATAATTATAATTATGGTATGCGCAGCTACGTTGTCTGCACCGGCTTTATTCCTGGCCCCGATCATGCGGGAGATTGCAGACCCCCCTCCTATACCCACTCCATTGGATAAAGCCATACTTATAAAGAAAAATGGGAATACGAAACCCATTGCTGCAAGAGCATCAGCTCCAAGTCCGGAAACCCAATAAGTATCAACCAGGCTGTAAATCGTCTGCACGGACATGGCAATGACCATAGGGATTGACAGCTTCACTATAGCTTTTTTCGGATCTCCCTGAAGTGTCTTTACGCCAATTGTTTCTTTTTTCCCTGCATGGCCGGCAGAAGCTTTATCATCGTTTTGATTAATTTTCATTTATTATATCTTCCTTAATGACTTACTTAAAAACACATTCTTTTTAGGTTTTCCAGAATCTTTCTGTAAATACCAGCTCTCTTTCTGTAAGTACCGGCTCTTTTATGTCTGCAAAATTACAATCCATTCCTAAACTTATTCATGAATACAGTCACTCATACCTCAAGGCATCCACAGGTTTCATTTTCGATGCCCTATATGCGGGTACTGCTCCTGAGATCACACCAATAAGGACAGCTAACGCCAGTCCAAAAATCATAAGTCCGGGAGAAACAGAAGGGACTGCCCCGCCTTCTCCCCTTGTCACGGTCATTCCAATCATTGGGAAAAGAGCGGAAATAAGTCCACCCAGAATAACTCCAAAAATTCCACCAACAAAACCCACCATTGCAGAGTTAAAAACAAAGATCATAAGAATGTCCCGATTTTTTGCTCCTATGGCTTTCATAGTGCCTATTTCCTTTGTCTTTTCAAGGACAGAAGTAAACATTGTATTTGCAATTCCCACAGCTCCTACAATCAGCGACACAGCGGCAATGGCTCCCAAAAAGAGTGTCATTGAGGAAAGCATAGTGGTAACGGACTGAGCCATAGCCTTTAAAGCAATTACGGAAAAGTCCCTGTCATTTTCATTGGCGATATGCCTGGAAATCATGAGCTTTTTTTCAATCGCTGTAACTACTGTGTCTACAACCTCTACACTCTGAGCTTTTACCTGAATGGAATTAAAGACTCCTTTTTCCGCATCTGTAATCAAGTTCGCTGCAGCATTTATTGGCATGTATATCTGCCTGTCCTCACTCCCACCTTCTTCTTTCAGGATTCCGACGACTCTTACAGACTTACCGTTGATCGTTATAACCTGGTTAACTCCAATGTTTTTTTTGTAAACTTTACCTGCAACCTCGCTTCCGATAACTACAACATACTTGTCTGCAGGTTCGAGCAGCCTTCCGGATTCCACTTCAAGAGACTTCATATACTTCCAGACCTGGGGGTCCACTCCATTGATAGAGAGAGTTGCATTTTCTCCAGCGTAGCTAACTCCTTCTCTGCCTGAAATCTCACCAGCAGCGTACACTATGCCTTCTATTCCTCGAAGGGCATCTATATCACGATCTGTAAGTTTGGCACTAATTGTTGAACTTCCTCTCCAATCATTACTCCCGTGTCCTGGTATACGCGACTGAGCTCTTGAATATCCTGGAGTTATGGTTATGCTTGAAAGGTCCATGTCGGCAAGCCTGCTCTGTACGCTTGCTTCCATGGCGTCCCCAAGAGAGATAATTCCGACAACTGCCCCAACCCCTATGACGATTCCGATAATGGTAAGCCAGCTCCGGAGTTTGCTGTGCAGGAGCATGTTTAGAGCCATTTTCAGGTAGGTTACGTTTCTAATCGGGAATCCCTCAAGTTTTTCGTATTATTTCAATGTTTCAGTGTTCCAAAGCCGATTTCATAATTAAATTACAGCATTCCAGAGCCTGTTTCATAATCAGATTGATTGGATTTAGTCTATTTCGCACTCTGCTTTCGCCTCCGGTACACGAATATTCCTGCTCCTGCAAACCCTATTACCAGAATATAGAGCAAATATGAACTGAGACCACTGCTGCTACTTTCTCCTTTTGCCCTCTGTGCACTCATATTTCCGAAAGTCATATCAAGTTTTACTTCCTTATTAACCGTTATTCTTTCTCCTTTTGCATCCGTATACTCAATCTGGACTTTTAATGGATTGGAATCCATAGGAGCAGAAGTTACATTTTCTCCTCTTGAACTTGCTTTTTTGCTGCCTGGTGTTTCTCCTGCACTCCCACCTGCCCTCCGGGTGCTTGCAACATTAAATGAAGTGATTGTATAGTCTCCTTTCTCGAGATTTCCGACAATAGTTGAAGAACTTCCCGATACCCTGTACCCATCCTGGTCCGGAATCGATACTTTCACCGAATATGCCATGTTGTTTCCCACGTTTGCAACTGAAAGGGAGATCACTCCTGCGGAACTTTCTGAAAAGGAAACATCAAAGTCGGTTTCCCCACCTACGAAAAGCCCTGCGGTGGTCTTGATTCCTTTTTCTTTGGATTCATAGTCCTCAAAGCTAAGGTTTATGTCCAGAGTGTATAGCCCAGGGTTTGCGTTTACATCTGCCATTACCGAGTATGCAATGGTTACGGATTGCCCGGGTTCGAGGTACTTGATGTACTTGGTGTTGTCTGAGTACACTGGGAGGATCACACCTTTTGGGTCTTTCCAGGAGACGACCATATTTTTCAGAGGAGAGTTTCCGGTATTCGTTATGATGAACTCGAGAGGCTCTTCTTTTGCCATGTCAATATTCGCCTTGTTTATGGTCACGATCTGAGCATACTCTTTACCCCTGACCTCGAGCTGAATCGTTTTTGTAGTAGTTGTTGTGCTTGAGGATGACACGCTTTCTTTAGCAGTGGTGGTAATATCGATATTATACGTGCCCTCAGAAGCATTGGCATCAGTCATGAGCTTGAATTTAAGGACAGCTGCGTCATTATTATTTTGCCGTGCATTCAGATAGGAGACAGTTTTTTCGAGAGCTTCTCCGGAAACTTTACTGAAGGGGTATTCTGGATTGACTGTAACAGTAATATCCTTAAGGGCAGTGTTGCCTACATTTTGCACGCTCACCGTGAGTTCTACAGGTTCTCCTGGACGGGCAGCATCAGGGTTCTGGTTGGTCAGGTTTATCTGCACAGACGAAGAGTTTATCAAGCCGCTTGCACCGAGCGCTGTTCCGGCTCCAAATGAAATAAATACTGTAAACAGCAGTAAGAGTGTTAATAAAGAGAACTTTTTCATTTTTATTCTCCAGATTCATTATTTTCGCGTATCTCGATTTTTTCGATTTCCCCATCCCTGAGGTACACGACTCTTGTCGCATGTTTTACAATTTCCAGGTCATGGGTCACAATGATAATCGTCTTGCCTTCGTTTTCATGCAATTTGGCCAGAAATTCCAGAATATAGCTCCCAGTTTTACTGTCAAGGTTTCCTGTAGGCTCGTCTGCCAGGATTATAGGTGGGTTCACAGCAAGAGAACGGGCAATTGCAACTCTTTGCCTCTGACCTCCTGAAAGCTGAGAAGGAAGATTTTGTTTCTTATCCGAAAGCCCTACTATCTCAAGCAGGTATTCTCCCCTTTTCCTTGCCCTTGCCGTTTCTTCTTCCTGGAATTCCAGAGGTAGCATAACGTTTTCCAGTGTGTTCAGGGTTGGAATAAGGTTGAAACTCTGAAATATGAAGCCTATCATCTGTCCCCGAATGCGGGCAAGCTCGGATTCATCAAGTCCTGAGATATCTTTTGAGTTCAGGGAGACTTTGCCTTTTGAAGGCAAGTCCAGGCACCCAATAAGGTTCATAAGTGTACTTTTCCCGCTCCCGCTGGGGCCGAGTACTACAAGGAATTCCCCTTCATAGATCTCAAGATTTATTCCCCTGAGGGCTGCAAAATCAACTTCCCCCATCTGATAGATCTTCCAGACATCAGTTAGTTTGATAAGTGGAGTACGACCAGATCCGGCGGCATTGTTATGGGTATTAGTAGGACTATTAACTTCATAAACTTCTATATATTTTTCTATGTGAACAGTGAAATTCAACGACTGTTTTAATGCCTCTGCATCATCTGCGTGCATTCCCATAACCTCAAAATTTCAGCAGCCTGTCTGGTTTCTATGCATTCATTCCAATCATTTCTTCCGGTTTATAATATGAAAGTCAGCACAAGGTAGTTTTCGTGTGTGACTTAAACGACTATTTGTTTGGGAGTTTATCCCAAAATCAATTTCATTTCCACATCTGTAAAAATTTCAGAACTATTTATCTAATCCGAGAATCGATTGATTTTTCCAAATTCGAGAAATAAGGACTTGATCCTGAGTTTTGGGATAGACTCTGGGATGAAAAATAGTTAGAATCCTAACTATATTAATACACTCTATTTAAATCTTTTTAATCTATTTGAAAAAAGTTTCTGCCTTTTTCATATGTCTCAGGTGCATAAACTTCACAAAAGCGAACATGAAATTCTTCGAGTAACAGGCACAAAGAAATGAAAGTACTTGAAAGACTTTCATGCCAAAAGCGAACATGAAATTCTTCGAGTAACAGGCACAAAGAAATGAAAGTACTTGAAAGACTTTCATGCCAAAGTGTTATCTATCAGGGTACAGGTAGAGAACGTAAAGCATTTCAAGGTGCATGATATAACTGATAAAGTCCTGAGAATAATATTAAAAATCATACTTAAATAAAGCTCATGGTACGGATAAAAGAGAGGAATAAAGTTAATGGAAAACATGTTCAGATTTGCGGATGAGCTTGGTCCATTTAAGATCATCCATGTTTACGAACCGTCAGTTGACCTGAAAGCCGTTCTTGTGGTGGACAACATTGCACGTGGGCCTGCCCTTGGAGGAGTCCGGATAGCCCCGGATGTGAGTACTGAGGAATGTTTCAGGCTGGCAAGAGCCATGACCCTCAAGAATGCGGCTGCAGATCTTCCTCTTGGAGGCGGCAAGGTTGTCGTGTACGGGGACCCGCGAATGCCGCAGGAAAAGAAAACCCAGATGCTTCGAGCGCTCGCCAGTGCCCTCAGATATACTGAGGAATACATTTTTGCCCCTGACATGGGGACGGACGAGTTCTGCATGGCATGCATAAAAGATGAGATCGGAAGGGTGGTAGGCCTTCCCCGCGAGGTTGGGGGAATTCCTCTTGATGAAGTGGGAGCCACAGGCTGGGGGCTTGCACAGTCTACCGAGGTTGCGGTGCAATACTGTGATTTCGAGCTGAAAGGAGCTCGCGTGGTTATTCAGGGCTTTGGAGCAGTTGGGAAACATACTGCCCGTTTCCTTGCCCAGAAGGGAGCGGTTCTCGTAGGAGTTGCTGACTCTCATGGTGTGGTCCACAACCCAGATGGGCTTGACGTGGATATCCTGATCAGGCTTAAGAATGAAGGAAAAAGTGTGCTTGATTATCCTGAAGGGGAAAAACTTGACAGTAATGCCGTTATCTCCATTCCCTGCGACATATGGATTCCAGCCGCCCGCCCAGATGTGATTAACGAGAGCAATGTCCATCTTCTGAATACTAAATTGATTATGGAAGGAGCAAACATTCCTGTCACAGAGAAAGCGGAAAAAATCCTCTATGAGGCGGGTATTCTTTACGTCCCGGATTTTATCGCAAACGCAGGCGGCGTGATCTGTGCAGCGTCAGAGTATCAGGGAGCCACCCAGTACGCAGCTTTTGAGGCAATTGAAGAAAAGGTGAGAAACAACACGGCACAAGTACTTGAAACTGCAAAAACGAAAGGAATCCTGCCAAGGGAAGCTGCAGTCCAGCTTGCCTTAGAAAGAGTTAAGAAAGCCATGGAGTACAGGCGCTGGTCAATCTTTTCTTCGGCGCCGGGCTTTGTGTAATCTTAGGCCTTTTTCTAATTTTATTTTTTACTTTTTTTAAAATTTCCTGCTCTTCAGGGTTCTTCAGCACCTCAAATTAGGTTTTTATTTCTTTCTTCCACACAGCACGGCTGCAGCCCTGACTGCACTATCAGGAGTGAAAAAGACTGGCATCCCGGTTGCTGTAAAAGCTGAAGCCATTTCCCTGCTGAATTTTCCACCTGGAGAACAGATGAGGACTGGTTTTCCGCAACTGTCAGCAAAATTCCGGATTTTCTCCGCAACTCCTTTAGAAAGAAGAGGCGGGCCCCAGAGCAGACTCACTATTGCAAGATCATATTCTTCCCTAAAAGCCTCCTGTAGAGCAGCGACATAGTGTTCATCCTTTACGCTGCCTGTCAGGTCTACAGGATTTCTTACGGAGGCAAAAGCCGGAAGTTTCTCTTTCAGCTCCGCTACAGTTTCGCTGGCGATTTCTGGAACCCTGAGCCCAGCCTCCTCACAGGCATCTGCAATGGAGATTCCTATCCCTCCTCCGTCAGTTATAATGAGAACCCTCTTTCCTTCAACCAGCGGATACCTGTTCAGGACTTTGCAGGCGTCTTTTAATTCCTCATAAGTTTCAACTTCTATTATGCCTGCTTTCCTGAATGCGGCTTCATAAGCCTCATATCTCCCGCTTACAGCTCCTGTATGAGAACTGGCTGCTCTTGCCCCCGGCTCCCGCTTTCCGACTTTAAGGGCCACTACAGGCTTCTTTTGCACACATCTGGAAGCAGTAGCAAGGAACCTGCGCCCGTTTCCCACAGACTCGATGTAGAGAGCAATGGCTTTTGTAGCTTTGTCTCCTGCCAGGAATTCAAGGCAGTCACTTTCATCCACATCCACTTTATTTCCATAGCTTACCACCCTTGCAACCCCTACTCCCTCGTTTGCCAGTTCATCCATAATCATAGCAGCAAAGGATCCACTTTGAGTAAGCACTGAGACCCTCCCTCTTGCAGGCCTTTCGACCTTGTCACTGCTTATAAAAAAGGTATCCACTTTTGAGGCGGTATCGTATATCCCAAGGCAATTTGGTCCCATAGCCCGGATCCCTTTTTTTTCTAGAAGCTCTTTCAGGCGGATTTCCAGCTCTTTTCCTTCAGGTCCCATTTCCCGAAAACCAGAGCTGACAATTATTGCTCCTTTTATATTATCCACTGGGCCGTTGAGGATTTCAAGAACAGTAGAAGCTTTCACTGCAAAAATAGCAATATCGATTTTGTCCGGTATCTCATCCGGAGCCGGATAACATTTAAGCCCCCGGATTTCCTGGTAGCCCGGATTCACGGGATATATTTTTCCCTGAAACCCCATTTTCAGGAGGCTTTCCAGGATTGTACAGGAAAGCTTTTCGGGATTTGGCGATGCCCCTATCAGGGCTATGCTCTCAGGCTTGAAGAAAAAATCAATGTGTCCCTCAGTGGTCATTTATGCCCTTCCGAAAGTGGTTATCTATACCCTTCCGATAATCTACAGATCATATGCAGATTATAGCTTCGAGCTTAAATATTTACACCTGGACAACTTCGATTAGTTTTTCTTTTAGCATGAAAGTCTTTCAAGTACTTTCATTTCTTTGTGCCTGTTACTCGAAGAATTTCATGTCCGTTTTACCAGATTTTCAAGCTTTGAGTTTTTCTTCAGGCATTCTCGACTCAGTGGTCACAGTACATGCAGATTGCCCTTTTACATTCCTCATCCTGGAATTTCCACTTCAAACCCCAGCGCTTGATCGCCTGTATAATTTTTACGAAATCCACTCCGCTTTCGGTGAGGTAATATTTAGACTTCGGGGGCTTTGTTGAGTCGTCAACCTCTTTTATAATCAACCCTTCAATTTCCAGTTCCGTCAACCTTTCTGAGAGGATTTTCGGGGTTATGTTTCCGAGTTTTCTTTTAAGCTCGTTAAAGCGTTTTTCCTTCTTTCCCCCTTTGTGCAGCTCTAGGAGGATATGAATTGTCCATCTTTTCCCAATAATATTCATAGTCTTGTAGACTGTACAGTCTTTCATAGTATAAACATAGAAACTGTCTGATATATAAATTAGTATCTCTAATATACTGGTATCAAAAGCATACTATTATAAAATGCATTTTATAAAACAAATTTGTATTAATTTCCAGTAAAAGTTTCCTGTATCTGGCAGAACAGAAAGAAAGCAGCCTCTGACTGAACTACCAAGACGAGATTCGGGCGATTCTGTCAGGACTGCCAGGAATCTAAATCTCTAGAAAAATCCTGAAAATTTGGAGAAAATGATAAACATGAAAGACAACTTACCGGAAAAAGGTGCAATCGTTCAGAGAGACCGTGAAACCTATGCAATCGCCCCCCACCTCGCCGGAGGAATTGTGGATCCGACAACCCTCAGGAAAATTGCTGATGTTGCAGAAAAGTATGGGGCTGCTGCCCTCAAGATGACTTCTGCCCAAAGGATTGCAATCGTAGGCCTAAAAGAAGAAGACCTTGACAATGTGTGGGCTGAACTTGATCTGAAACCCGGTGCAGCTATAGGGCTTTGCGTAAGGAGTGTGAAGTTCTGTCCTGGGACGACTTTCTGTAAGCAGGGAAAACAGGATGCAGTAAGCCTTGGTCTTAAACTGGATGAAAAATACCACGGAATGCCGATGCCTTCAAAACTAAAAATGGCTGTTTCCGGCTGTCCAAATTCCTGCTCTGAACCTGCCATCAAAGATATAGGAGTAATGGGCACTGCCAAAGGATATACTCTGATGGTGGGGGGCTCTGCGGCTGCTACTCCAAGACTTGCTAAGGTTGTTGCAAAGGAACTGTCTGAAGAAGAAATTCTTGAGGCAATCGAGAGAATTGTTAATTTCTATAAAAATTCTGGCACGAAAAAGAGGCTTGGAAGGTTTATTGAAGATATGGGCATTGAGAGTTTCAAATCCGAGATAGGCCTGTAAAACTAGGAAAGTTTGCATGTGACATCTACATGCTTAAATTAGCTTATACAATGTGAATTCCTTCTGATATGCTCCCATTAATCATGTTTCTCTTGTAAACTCTTACCCGAGATAAATACGGGTTTTAGGGATCAAAATTCTAGCGTTCTTCGGCGATAATTGAGAAACTTATACCGACCAGATATATATGGGAAGGATATCAGAATGGAATTTCGTAAATACATAAAACGTAATCAAAAACGGTCAAAAACATTAACACAAGATTGGTTCTAATAATAATCATAAGATGTATTTCAAAAATATTTAATATAAGGTCGGTTGGTATACTGTTAAGGCATAATACTAAGAAAGCATAATACTAAGAAATTAAAAACTATGGTCAAAAGGGGAGAATTATATGAAAGTTACTGAGATGAAATCCTCACCTGAAAAGCCGAATCCTCATAATGTGAGCGTCAGGATGCTCTACAATACCGAACATGCACAGGCGGTACATATAGAGCTTAAGCCAGGGGAGGCCCTAAAGAAGCACATCACTCCCACAGATGTCTTTTTCTACATTCTTGAAGGAAAAGGTATTGTTGAAATTGGCGACGAACAGCAGGAAGTCAGCCAGGATATGCTGATCGAGAGTCCTGCAAAGATTCCCCATTGTCTTCTGAATCCGGGAGATGGAATTTTCAGGGTGTTGGTCGTAAAGGCCCCAAGACAAACCGAGGCTACAGGCATGCTTGAGTAAAGCAAGTGTAAGAGTGGTTGTTAAAACGGTTCAATACGAGGGTCATTAATGGAAGAAACAAAACCTACAAAAATTGCGGTCGTGCGCTGCGATATAGTATCAGAAGCCTGTCCGGGTGTAGGCTGCTTTAAGGCTTTTAACGAAAGAAAGTCCTATTTTGAGGGTTACGACGAAAATACTCAGATAATCGCCTTTTTCACGTGCGGAGGCTGTTCTGGCAGGAGAGTATACCGTCTGGTAAACACTCTTAAAAAGTATAAATTGGATGCCGTACATCTCAGTTCCTGTATGCTTATGGAAGACACTTATCCCAAATGCCCTAACCTGGAATATATAAAAAAGACGATTCGGGATGCAGGAATAAAGGTTGTTGAAGGCACTCATCACTGAGTACAGATCTTAATAAAAATACTTATAGGCAAGAAAGACATCAAAAGCCGACAGATAAAAATGCGAATGAGGGAAATATGTCTACAGAAGAAAACAAGGCAATAATTCGACGATTTTTTGAAGAAGGCCCTTCTAAAGGAAATCTGAGTGCCGCCGACGAACTGCTGTCACCTGATTTTACAATACATGTTCCTCTTCCTTCTTCTCCAGGAGTCGAAGGAATTAATGAAGTAATTACTGCATGCAGGGCCGCTTTCGAGCACCTTAATGTTACAGTTGAGGATATGATTGCCGAGGGTAATACCGTGGCTGCTCGTTTCACAGCTCGCGGAATACACAAAGGCAGTTTCATGGATTTACCGGCTACAGGCAAGCCGATAACCATGACTGGTATAGAGATTTTCCGCATTAAGGATGGTAAGATT
>DADO01000235.1:0-7371 GCA_002509325.1 Methanosarcina sp. UBA402
ATTGAGATAGCTGAATAGTTACTCTAATTCAATCATAGTCGCCAGTCAAATATGGGGCTGGATATTTTTAATGTCTCGGTTCGACGCAAGTAGACCACCAGTCATATATTTCTTCTCCACTTGCAATCCACGCATTTTTGCCGGAGACGTATTTGAGGAGTTTTTCGTAATATTCATGACTTTCTTTCTCAATGAATGTATTATTATGCCACAAAATTGTGATTACGCCCTTGCACTGCTCAACTTTATCAATAAGATTTTTTATGAGCTCCCATGCCTTTTTAATGTCAAGCCGCATGTAACTTCTTAGTAAAGTTCGATCCATAACTATCAGGGGGAGTTCAAGGATATCAATTTGTTTTCCGGTTTTTATATTGTAAGGCCTGAATGGATGGCACATCCCATTTCTAAAGCCTGCGCAGTCGGCATACCCGAACGTAGTATCATACTTAAAATTTGCTTTGCTCAGTAGCTCCCATGTATCCGGCACTTTAAATCTTAAATAATGATTTCTGTATCCTATAATTTGCTTGCCGAGAACTTTTTCAAGCCTCTGCTTTTTTTCCATAATGTCCTCGAGACTCTTGTAAGACTCGTGCCCTCCATGAAGACCTACTTCCCACCCGTGGGCAAATATAAACTTTAATTCGGCTTCAAGATCCTCAATTTCATAATTGAAGTCTTTCTCTCCAGGGCGCAAGGCTAGAAAATAAAAGCTGGATTTCGCATTGTATTTTGCCTCCAGCTCCATTATTTCTCTTAAGTTCCAGCAAGGGTTCCACTTCTTCTTAATTCTGGAAAAAGGCGTCTTTATAGCATCTGTCAAATCCCCTTTAGCGAACGCTTTGGCAGTCCCGACGAGTGAGTAAAGTTTCTCCGGGTATACTACATCAACATCATGAGTAAGACAAACCGCGAATTTTTTTCTATCTGGATATTCAGGACGTAACCCGTTTTCTATCAAAAATCTGGAAACGCTAGGGTCAAAAACATTTCTTTGATTGCTTAAATAATAAGGGAACCTTTCATACTGGTCAGAAATGATTGAATTATATTCTTCCTTTTTAATAAATAGATCCCAAAGTTCTTCATTTTTTTTTAACTTTTCAATCATATTTTCGCCCTTTTCAGATTTGAGTTATTGAGCTGCCTTCTCAAAAGAGAATTTACGTTCATACTATTGTATGTTCGTTTTTATCGCCCCTTCCGACTCCCTTATAGACAAATCCCTTGCCAATAAACTCCTCGGGTTCAATTACATTCCTTCCATCCACAACAACCGGATTTGCTTTTCCTGTAACTTCCTTTACCCAATCAGCCTTTAAATCAAAGTACGCACTGTGTCCTGCAAGAACAACCACCGCATCTGCATCCCTGACAATCTTTTCAAGATCGTCTGAAATCTCGACTTCTGGATAATTCACAACATAAGGATCATGCACTGTAACTGTCGCGCCTGCTTTCAGGCAGAGGTCTCTGTAAGGTTCTGAAGGCGTGTTCCTTGCATCGTCCGAATCCCGAATGAAAGCCCAGCCAAGCATTGCAATCTTTGAGCCTTTCAGCTCCTTTCCAATCCTTTTAAGGGCTGCAGCAGTCAGGTTGTACATATGGACAGGCATGAAATCATTGACTTTTCTTGCAAGCACATAAATTGAATCTGCACCTTCTGGATAGTCAAGCTGCCCGTTTCCTATCTTTACTCCCCTTTCCAGGTGATATGTATCCTTGGTAAGACAGTGACCTCCAACGCCTGCCCCTGGCCAGAGTACCGCTCTTGTAATACCTTCTCCTTTTAGACTGTCTACCCCGGTCCTGACGTCATACACGTTTATACCCATGGCTTCACAGTAAAGGGCAAGTTGATTAATTGCTGCGATCTGGAGGTCACGGAATGTGTTCTCTGCCGTTTTCGTGACCTCGGCTGCAGTCGCACTCATAGGAATTACTTTCCCCACAGTCAATACAGGGGAATAAAGCTCAACAGTCCGGCTGGTACTTTCTTCATTGATGCCGCCCACTATTCTGTCATGTTCCCTTATATTTTTTAAGAGCCTGCCTACCATTACTCTTTCTGGGGCATGGGCGAGCGCAAAGTCTTCTCCTGCTTTAAGGCCTGACTCTTCTTCAAGAACCTGTTTTGCCATACCTTCGGTTGTGCCAGGAGTGATTGTGGACTCAAGAACTACGAGCATGCCTGGTCTCAAGTATTTTCCTACGTTCCTTATACCTTCAATGAGTGCGGAAAAATCAGGTTCCAGGTCTTTGGGATTTGCAAAAGGAGTTTGGGTTGCAAGCGTGACAGCATCAAGTTCGGAGATCCTTGAGAAATCGGAAGTGCACTCAAATTTGCCAGCTTCAACAACTTTGCTAATTAGATCTTCTAAGCCGGGTTCTTCTCCTTTGAGAGGACTCTCTCCACGGTTGAGCATATCGATTTTGTAACTTGAACTTTTTGAATTGCGCTGGAAGCCGAGAACTTTATTAAAACAGGGGGCATCTGCGAAAAGAACCGCTGAAGGAATGCCTACGTAGCCCATTCCAAGCACTCCTATTTTTTTGATTTGGCCTCTTTCCTTGAAAAGGTTTCCTAACTTACTCATATTCCTCACTTTCCATATTGTTTTTAGATTTTCTCAAATCCTTCCTATTTTCAAGAATCTTCGAGATTTTATTTCTTCAGATTTTATTTCTTCAGATTTTATTTCTTCAGATTTTATTTCTTCAGAGTTTTTTCCGGCTTATTATTCTACTTCAATTAATCTTCCTTCCTCATAGGATTTTATTGCTGCCATTGCGACTTCAAGTGCATGTTTTCCGTCTTCTCCACATGGGTTTGGGTTTTTGCCAGCCGCAATACAATCTATGAAATAGGCGAGTTCATTTTTCAGGGGTTCGCTCTGTTCTATTTTGGCTTTTCTTATCCACTGGTTATCATGTAGCTGAACTGTCTGGTTAATATAATCCAGATAAGCAACGCCCTTAACTCCAATCGCTGTCAGTTGCCTTACCTTATGTGGGGTCAGCCAGTTAGTTTCCACGACTCCTGCAAAGTTATGGTCCATACGCAGGATAATTGAGGCATGATCTTCAAATGAGTGAATATCGGCACCTGCAACGGCATAAACACTATTTATTCTCTTGCCGTAAAGATATGAGATCACGTCTATGTCATGGACCCCAATGTCCAGGATTACTCCCACATCCCTGATTCTCGGGTTATAGGGTCCAACTCGTTTGGTTGAGATCGAAACTATCTTTCCCAGAGTGCCAGAATCTATAATCTCTTTGAGCTTTATTACTGCAGGATTAAAGCGCTCAATATGTCCAACCATAAGGATTTTTCCCGCTTTTTTTGCGGCTGCTATCATCAGGTCTGCATTTTCAATCGTATCTGCAATCGGCTTTTCTACAAGGACATGTACCCCTGCGTCAAGAGCATCAATTACGACCTGCTTATGCAGCTTGGTAGGCACAACTACACTAACCGCGTCAAGCCCTTCGGCAAGCATTTTCTTATAGTCTGTAAAGGCTTTTGTCTTGAATTGCGTAGCCATTGATTCAACACGTTTCTGGTCTATATCCGAGATTCCAGCGAGCTCCACGCCATCCATTTCACTGTAAATCCTTACGTGGTTCTGCCCCATGGCACCTGTTCCTATTACTCCTACTCTAATCAAAAAGTCTCACTTCCTGGTTCTAAGAATACAATGGCTGGAAAAATACTCAATTCTTTACATAAAATTCTTTGGTTGCCTCAACTATTTCCTGCAAATCGGTTCTGGATAGTGAAGGGTGCACAGGGATAGAGAGGACCTCTTGTGCTGCTTTTTCTGAGACTGGCAAGGAATCCCTGTACTCAAGTTCTCTGTAAACAGGCTGCTTGTGAATGGGTATAGGATAGTGGATTCCTGTTCCTATTTCTTTTTCTTTCAGGAAACTTGCCAATTGATCTCTTTTTTCTGCTCTGACCGTGTACTGATGGAACACGTGAGTGCAGTCGGTTTTTGTAATCGGAGGCACAATTCCGTTTACTTCTTTTAACCCTGCTGAGAGTATTTCTGCGTTTTTCTGCCTGGCTGAGGTAAACCCGTCCAGCTTCCCAAGCTGTACAAGCCCAATTGCAGCTGCAATATCAGTCATTCGCAGGTTGAAGCCTAACATTTCATGCAGATAACGGACTTTTGAGCCGTGAGCCCGGATCATTTTTGCCTTCTCTGCAATTTCCTTGTCATCTGTAGTGAGCATTCCGCCTTCGCTGGTTGTCATATTTTTAGTCGGGTAAAAGCTAAATGCTCCTGTTCCGAAGCTACCTACCTTTTTTCCAAGACATTCTGCGCCGTGGGACTGGCAGGCATCCTCAATTACAATAAGGTTATTGTCATCTGCAATTTCCATTATTGCTTTCATGCCTGCAGGGTGCCCGTAGAGATGAACAGGCATAATAGCTCTGGTCTTTGGAGTGATTTTCTCCTGAATTCTATCAGGATCTATATTATACGTATCTGATTCAATATCTGCAAAAACAGGTTTCGCCCCGGTGTAAAGGATACTGTTAGCTGTTGCAATGAAACTGAAGGGACTTGTAATCACTTCATCTCCTTTTCCTATGCCATGGGCAAGAAGTGCGATGTGCAGGGCTGCAGTACCAGAGTTCACAGCGGCTGCATACTCACAGCCAGTGTATTCAGAAAAAGCAAGTTCAAACTCTTCGACTTTCGGGCCCTGTGCAATCATACCTGAACTCAGGACCTCTGTTACTGCATCAATTTCTTCCTTACCCAGAAGGGGCTTGGCAATTGGGATCATTTTGGGACCTCTTTTTAATAATCAATAAAACTAATCTTTACTCAACCTTAATTTTCTGTCTGGTTTATATTCGATTCAATTCCTTTAAGTCTTGGGGGAGTTCTTGTATTTTAGCAGGCACCCCGACTGCAAGCTTCCAGGCTGGCACATTTTTTGTCACAAGTGCGCCCCCTGCAACTAATGCCCCTTCTCCTATTTCAACATCCGGAAGCAAAGTGGCGTTTGCGCCTATAGATGCACCTTTTCTCAAAATTGGGCCCTTAAGTTCATATTTTTTTCGAATAGGGTATTTATCATTGGCCAGAACCGCGCAGGGGCCGATGAATACATTGTCTTCGATAATAACATTAGTTGGAATGTAAACATTGCCCTGGATGCTGACATTGTTTCCTATTTTCACATTCCCATCTATAATGACGTTTGTTCCGATTAGAACATTGTTTCCAATTTCCGTGTTTTCTCTGATCATTACATTATGCCCGGTTTTGAAGTTTTTCCCGGTTTTTACGTTAGAAAATATCGTCGACCCCGCTCGTATTATCGATTCAGGGCCTATGGTACACCCTGGAAAATCAAAGTCCTCGATTTCAATGTTTTGCTTCAAGATCTCCATTAGAATCATGTGTTCAGGATAGCCTAAAATCACATTTTCCAGTATTACTGTACCTTTACCGATTACAGAAGCACCGTATATCTTAGATGAGTTATGAATCTTAAATTCAGCTAAGTTCATTGTTCCCCCCGTCTTTCTGGTTTTTTATCAAACTAAACAAACCTTCTGTTGGAGCATAAAAACATCTATTTAATTTTTCACACCTTTACATAACTTTTCGTTTTCAACATTTCCGATGACCGGACTAATCCAAGCTCTCAAGACAACTCTAAGGGTGATTGTTATTGTTTTTTGGAATATTCACTCTAATTAATTTCCATAACTATCTTAATTTTTTAGTTGAATATACTCTATAATTATTTAAGTGATTTGGTTTTAATTTCGCTATCTCTCTTTTTCGCTTTTCTCGTTAGTTCTTCAATTTATATTTTTCTTTTTTGCATTCAAATTTTTACAATATTTTTAATTGTTTTGTAATATTATCTTTGAGCCTATCCCAAAACCTATTTTATTTCAAATCATTAAGAGTTTCAGGACTGTTTTTCATGATCAGATATTCGATTGACTGTCCCAAATAAGAGATTCAAAAATCAAATTTTGAGTTTCGGGATAGGTTCTTTGTATTTTTTGAGTTTCGGGATAGGTTCTTTGTATTAATACATTGAATAATTTGGCATTATTTATATGAAGAAGCGTAAAACCCCTAGGTCTTTAGCCTAGGGGATATACGCGTCAACTTCCTCAATTTACTTTTCGTTATGCTTTGGTTTCATATAGACCATCGAATAATGTAATATTAGACATAGGTTAGTGAGAACCAAGCAACCTTTGTTAAAGAGTCCACCATCAGGCTCAGTAGGTCGTAGAAAACCCTTCGACTCTAGCTTGTAACTACGTAAAGCCGAAACGAGCGAAAGAGCGAAACTCAGTATGGATGGTTCAGCCGGAATTATAAGCCTTTGGGGATGCCGATGGTCATCTGTGAATTAAAAAGCTGCTCAGTCTTTAGCTGAGGGTAGTTCACCAAAAGATTTGCCTACAAGGAAATTTATATTTTTCCAGGTTTTCAAAGGCATCTGCCATCATGAATTCTTTTCTTTAGATTGTGGATTGAAGCCCACAGCACTTTTTCACTACTGTTTAAGGTAGTATCTCTCTACAAGGTTGGTGTTTCTCCTCTTGAAATTTATCAATGGCGTGAGGAGACTTTTTATATCTTATTGCGCATTTGTTTCTTCAATAACTAATCAATTCAAGGGGTTCAAACTACGCTTACAAGTTTAACTACATCTAATTCATTAACTCCAGGTGCGCTCTCAGTAGCAACCGTAATACCTGGAATTCCTGACGGTGCGTCTGTAGCAACGGCAGTCTTACTTCTACTGCTTTTGTTCAGGTACTTTCTTCCTGGGTCAGAACAGTGGGAAAATACTATCAAAGTTTCATTAAATATGGGAATTATTCCACTGCTTTTCTCTTTTGGTGCGATTATTCTTTTTAAGGTTGTAGCCCTCTTTTAATGGTTTTAGAGGGCCGCACCTCTAATCCATCCTGCCGAGTTCCGCTTTCCGAGTTTCCGCTTCGGGAGCACGGTTCCTTTTTCGGCAGAGTTGCGGCTCTGCAGTGCGCTGTCCGTTTCGCTCACTTCGTTAGCTCAAGCGGACTAATTCCTGTATAAAAATATTGAGTTTCATTCCAAAGGGTTAATTTAGGCCAGGAAATGCTATATTTTCAACTCGCTCTGAGGATGACGTTTCCTGAACTTCGTTTTGGATCACAAAACAGGCGTAGTCAACCGGCGCAACGATTGTGTTTGATCAAAGACGGATAATGTCGAAACAGCGTGATCAACCGGCGCAACGGTTGTGAGAAAAGGTTTTATCGAAAACGGTGTAACGTTTGGATTTGAAAGCCTTATTTCCAAAACCCTATCGGCGTGATCAACCGGCGCA
>DADO01000235.1:7667-12503 GCA_002509325.1 Methanosarcina sp. UBA402
GTGATCAACCGGCGCAACGGTTGGTGATCAACCGGCGCAACGGTTGCGGCCCAGCGGTTGCGGCGCAACGGTTGAAGTATGCTTTTGTTTTTGGCTTAATTCCCTTTGAATATATACTTCTTTTCTTTTTTTCAGAATATTTTAGTTGGATAGAGAGTTTAAAGGAGAAAGGGAATTATCCCGAAAAAGAATACATTCATAAATCCATGAATTAGCGTGACCAGTAGTAGACTTCGAGTTCCATAATATAGGTAACCTAAAAGGGCACCTACTAAGGATATGTAGAAAATTTCGTAAATATTTCCATATCCTGAGTGCATTAGCCCAAATAAAATACTCGTAATTATCAGCGCTTTTCGGCTGCCCAATACTATCTCTAGCCGGTTCTGCAGGATTGACCTGAAGATTATTTCTTCTACAAGGCTCACGAAGAAAACCATTATTAGGGTGAGACAGAGGAGGTTAAAAATCCAAGGATTCTCAATAAGAGGATTTTCACCGACTATGATATATTCCCCTACTCCTAATAAAAGGCCCATTATTATTGCCAACGGAACATATACCACTATTTTTTTAAAGGTTATCTCAAGCTGCTTGCGAGAAAAA
Source organism: Methanosarcina sp. UBA402 (assembly GCA_002509325.1). Taxonomy (GTDB): domain Archaea; phylum Halobacteriota; class Methanosarcinia; order Methanosarcinales; family Methanosarcinaceae; genus Methanosarcina. The sequence continues at coordinate 8,274 of DADO01000235.1, forward strand.
CCCTGATTGGCGGCAGCAATGCCTACGGGAATTGCCAGGAGCCCGTATATGAAAATAAGATTGTAAAGCTTCTCTTCATAGAAGAATGGCATTGAGAAATCTACCAGACGCAGGATCGGCAGGAGGATAAGCGCCTGGTAAGTTTTCTGGATTTCCTCGTTTTCTATGAATATTGTGGAAAGGGAAAGTCCAAGCAGGATTAATGCATGTACTTCTATCGCTTCAAATACTCTTCCCGAATATATCATCAGTTCCGCAAAAGCAATAGCTGCAATCGGGATTGTCAGGTAAACCCATTTGTTTTTTATCTCAGGCGTTTTTCCCTTTAGATTTTCAGACATTTTCTTTCTGGTGCCTTCCGGGGTCACCATATTCAGACCCTCCGACGTTCTCATCTTCACACCTCCTCTCCAACATTTATCCAGAGGCGCAGGTCTTTGTAGGGCACATTCTTTTCAGTCTCATTGAAAAGCAAGAACTCAAGCTTCATATTCTCTCCTTCAAAGGAAGGCGTAATCTCAAGAGGTTCTTCCAGAGTCGTGTCATGGGCAAGAGTGATATGTTGAAGGTTTTCCGGAAGGGGCAGCGATTTATTGTCAAGCCTCACTTCCATTGTATAGTCCATTGCCCTGTGCTCGTTATTTGTTATTCCTATAGTATAAGTCCCACTTTCTCCCTGTATATATTCTGTTGTATAGTTATTAGCCATTCCATTGGACCCAAGGACATAGAATTCTGTAAACGGCTCTCTTTCCTGCGGCACAAGGGCAATGTAAGTTGCAGTTCCTATAAATATTAGAAAAGAAAGGGCTAGAATTATCCTGAGGCTTTTTTCAGTCTTTGACTCTGGCTCTCCCATAACCCCTAATATCAGGGTAGTGGCAAGAGCCCTGAAAGATACCTTAAATACTCTATCTGGGGGTAGGTACCTTCTCCTGACGTATGCTACTACCAGCATGAGCAGGGTAAACAAGGAAAAACTTGTAAGAAGTGGCATCTCCTTGATTCCCCAGGGGGTATAGCTAAGTGCAAGCCCTATTAGAGGCACAACTGAAACGCTCATTGCGACAGAAAGAGCTAGCCTCTCCATCCCTTCAAGTCCATTTTTTTCCGGAAAAAGCATGGCTATGAGGGCATACCCTGGAAGGAAGAGTAACAGGGGTAGACCAAGAGCTGTGCGAATAAAACTTCCACTAAGTACAGGAATTAGTACGAAAATATCCGTAAGAATTACAAGACCTGCTACTAACAACAGGTCAGATGGAAACTTCTGGTCTTCGACCATATGACTCCTCATAAAACGGTTTTATATTTTTCTGGCTTCCGAGTTTTTGTCATTCAGGCTAATCTGCCAAGTTCCCTTTTCCCTCATAAGGTTTTTCGGAAACCTTCCGACTTTTCCTCTTATCGGCTAATTTAATTTTCATTTATATGGAATTACACCGGAAAGGTAAAAGTCGTCCGAGTTTTTAATCCTGGCTTCTTTTGATTCAGCGGAATTTATCTTTCTTAGTCATATTCGTTTTCAAGAAGGTTTTAACTCGATCTACTGAATTACTTAGTTGTATAAAATATCTTTCCCTTCTCCTGTTTGGTATCTAAATTCTTTTCCTTTTTTTCTATTTTCTTGAAAGAAATCTTTTGCCCTCCAAGCTTTGAACCTTTCCTTTTTTTAAAAAGAGTCTCTAGACGGAGCCAGCAAATTTATAAAAATTAGTATATAACAAGAAAAAGTCCTGACGTCTTATATCAGTGTAAATTTTTCTTCCATCATTCTCCCATTTTAGATGAATAATTGACACCTTTTAAGCTACTATTTGGGCTAATAGGGTTTTCATTTGGAGTTAATTATTTTTCGTTATCGGGATTACTGATTGATTATTTTTTGTGTCTAAATGCTTATATAGCTAGTATATTAAAACAGATGTAGGTCTTACATTAAACGATGCGATTCACATACGGAGTATCTACGTTCCTTCTTTTTACTAAAAAGAGGAGAATAAATCCCCCGATTGATTATTTGCAATATAACTGTAGAAGACCCTTTGAAACCCTTTAAATGTTATGGAGCGATGACTCTGAAAAATATATTCGACGAATTTGGAACTTCTACTGATTCTTCTATAATAATTTATTTTATTAAGGAGACTTCTTGCTTTTATTATCAAAGAGGTAGATGATTGCATATGGCTATTACAATCGCAGCCATGCCTGCCTATAATGAAGCCCACGCCATTGCAGATGTTATCAAGGGCTGCACAAAATACGTCGACAGAGTAGTGGTTATAGACGACGGGAGCACAGATAATACTGTCGATATCGCCGAATCTCTTGGAGCCTATGTAGTCCGTCATGAAAAAAACAGGGGATATGGAGCAGCCCTGAGGAACTGTTTTGAGACTGCCCGTAAGCTCGATGCAAGTGCCATGGTCATAATTGACTCTGACGGCCAACATGATCCCTCTGAAATTCCTAAGCTTCTTGAGCCCTTAAAAAATGGGTTTGATCTGGTAATCGGCTCAAGATTTATCAATGGTAACGGTAAAAATGTCCCTATTTACCGTAAATTCGGAATGAAAGTCCTTGATATTGCAACCTATATTGCAGGCGGTCTTAATGTTACAGACTCCCAGAGCGGTTTTCGAGCTTATGGAAAAAAAGCTATTGAAAATATAAACTTGAATCGCACTGATATGTCTGCAGGCTCTGAGATTCTTATTCAAGCCAAAGACTATAAACTGACGTTTACTGAAGTGGAAATCCATTGCAGGTATGATCTTGAGAACTGCTCAAGTGAGCATCCTTTTATACATGGACCAAGAGTCCTGTTTCGGATCCTTAAAGATATGGAGTATAGACGGCCTCTGTACTATTTCTCCGTTCCTGGTCTGGTAATGGCATCTACAGGCATTCTTATGGGACTAAAGTTTTTACAGGACTATTATCTGGGAGGATACTTGCGCTTTGGGCCTACCCTCCTTATGGCGATGCTGACAATTATAGGAGCGTTCATGATATTTACCGGAATAATACTGCATGCGATCTCAAGAATGATACTTTTAAACGAGCACGTTCGAAAACAATAATGTCAAAACGGGGACAGTTTTATATGGAATACCCTTTCGTTTCAGTCATAGTGGGCATTCGTAATGAAGAAAAATTTATTGAAGAATGTATTGAGTCACTTCTTGATCTAGATTACCCGCGAGATTCTTACGAGATTATTATTGTTGATGGCATGTCCACCGACAAAACACCGGATATAGTAAAGAAATATCCTGTCAAACTCCTTTTTAATGAAAGAAAGAATGTTGCTGCGGCGAGGAACCTTGGTGTGAAAAATGCTAAGGGAGAACTTGTTGCGTTTACTGACGGAGACTGTAAGGTTGATCCCCAGTGGTTGAAAGCCCTTATCCGTGAAATGCAAGACGCTCCAGATGATGTTGTTTGTTTTGGAGGTCCTAACCTGATCTTTGACACAGATCCTGTATTTGGCAGGGTAGTGGGATATGCCCAGGAATCTTTCTTGGGTTCTGGAGGCTCGGCTCAGTCTAATAACTCTACAAAAAAGCGTTATGTCAGTTCTCTCCCTAACTGCAATGCGATGTATAAAAAAGCTTCAATTCTGGAAGTTGGGGGGTTTGACGAGCGGTTTGTAGTAGGCCAGGACGGAGACCTGAACTATAGAATAGGTAAGAAAGGCAACAAATTTTTGTACATTCCTGAAGCACAGGTTCTGCACCATAGAAGAGGTACTTTCAAGTCTTTTTCTGTAAGGATGTTTAAATATGGTATGTGGATGGCAGAACTTTTCAAGAAGCATGGGGAGTTTGTTCGCTGGTATGCTTTTCTGCCTTCAATTGCTATAGTGTTTGCAGTCGCTTTGCTTACTGCTTCTCTTAAATACTCTACTCCAAGCCAGGTTCTCTTTGCACTCATGACCGTGTATTTTATTCTTGTCTTTATTACCTCAATTCAGGTCGCCTATAAAATGAAGTCAAAATACGGTCTTTTTGCCCTGTTTATTATTCCTGTGCAGCACATTGCCTATGGGCTGGGATTTTTGTACAGCTTTACAAATTCTCCTCTTGTCTCAAATGCCAGTTCTTGCTCAGAAATTTAATATTCGCTAGTTTCAGTAGTTCACTAATTTTTTACTTTTACTTAAATGATGTTTTCCGGTACCTATATATATTGTGAAAACGCCGCCATATGTCTCTTTTCCCCTCT
>DADO01000174.1:0-5866 GCA_002509325.1 Methanosarcina sp. UBA402
CTTTCTGTCTTATCGTCTGTAAAGCAGGGAAAATTCCTGAAAACCCAGGAAAATTCCTGAAAATTGGTTTCAAAAAATTCAGATTTCAAGCACCTCAACAGCCAGGTCGGAATTGATGATATAATCAAAGTTAATGACTTCATCCCATTTCTGCTGCGTGAACGCGGACTGGAAGCAGACTCCGATAATTCTTCCTTTCTCCGAGCCTTCAAGGATCTCTGCAGCTACTTCTTTTGCATTTTCAGGACTTATTCCTATCTTTGACATCGAAAGCCCGCCCAACAGGACAACAATATCAGCATGCGCATCTGTAAGTTCTCCAAGCTGCATGCCTTCGTAATCCATAAAGATAGACCTGGCTTTCTCAAAATCCAGACTGGAAACGAAAGCAAGCTCTCGGTCCCGGACTACAAAACCGAGAAGTTCGGCAAAAGGAGTGCAGAACCCTGGAGTTCCCACAAAAGTAATCTTCTTTGCGCCTTCGACAAGACTCCTGAAACTGTTCAGGATGCCTCCAACTCCCTGTGATGTGTTTATTATTGTCACTTAATTCTCTCCTTAAGCTTTCAATAAACTCTTATTTTCTAACTACTTCTTCATAGTATTATATTTCTACAGTAAGATTGGAGACATTTGCTTAAATAAGTGGTGTTAACAGTGTTTTTCAAGAGAGTTCCGGAAAATGAGGCATTTTAACAGGGGTATAATAGATTAACAGAGATATAAAAAGGATTGAAATGCACAAATAAAAAGATTGAAAAACACAAAGAATTTAGGAATTAGAATCAAAAATAATAGGAGCATTAAATAGAGAAAAATTTAAATTTAAAAATGAAGGCAAAGGAGCCTAAAAATGAAAGTGCTAGTCTAAGAGTAAAGGCGCAGATCTTAAAATATTAGTGTAATTCCAGGAATTCTATTCCTTCAAACCTGCACGTTGCAATTTTTCCCTCGCGGAAAGCATACAGGAAGACTTTAAAAAGAGCATAAAGCCTGAAATAAAGAGCAAGCAGGACAGGAGAACGAAATCCGCTGATATATATGATTTTCTTATCGTCCCTGATAGAATCATCCAAAAATTTTACAGTTCCGTCAAATGCCTTTCTTTTCAGTGTGCTTCCTCTTGGCAAGCAGGGCCCAAGCACCACCACATCTTCCTCCATACCGTCAGCACTTTCCGTTCCTTCTACAAAGCCGTAATTGAAAATTATGGGCAGGGGAGAAAAGAAAGCCTTCTCATAGCCTTTTTCTGTTTTGTTATACTTCCAGAAACTGTATTTTGGAGTCTCTATAATAATCTTCATGGAAAGTGGTCCTGTCTTAATCGGAAAATATTCTTCTCAGGCCTCTGATCAACCCTATGTTTATTCCATTTCTCAGCCCTATGTTCTTTTTATTTCCCAGCCTTATATCTTTCTATTTCTTGACCCATATCTTAATACTTTTTACCTATTCCTCCAAAGCCAAAAGACATATATTAAAATAATTCTTGAGAAGGTTAAAAGAACTGAGAAATGAGGCTTATATCCTGACAATACCCTGAAAGGCAAAGGCATGCAGAATGAGTTTTCGAAATAGAGTGAGCTTGCGAGATTCAATGAGAGGAATAGTTGAGGAACCCCTACTTCAGCTTGTTCCAAAACGTTTTGATTATATAGGTAATGTGGCCGTAATCTCGATCCCTCCTGAACTTGCAGCTTATAAAAAAGTCATTGCCTCGAAGCTATTTTCCGTGCGAGGCAACACTCAGGCTGTGCTTAATAAGGTTAGCAAACTCGAAGGAGAACACAGGATTGCAGATTTTGAGGTTTTGCTAGGGGAATCTACGGAAACCATTCACAGAGAAAACGGCTACATCTACAAACTGGATATAAAAAAAGTCTTTTTTAACCCTCGCCTGTACTCGGAGAGAAAAAGGGTAACCTCAAAAATAAAATCTGGGGAACGCATTATAATTCCCTTTGCAGGAGTAGGCCCTTTTGTACTTCCTGCTGCAGGAAAAGGGGCAAGGGTATATGCCATTGAAATAAATCCCGAAGCATGTGCCTGCCTAAAGGAAAATATCCGGATTAACAGGCTTGAAGAACAAATAACTGTCATTCAGGAGGATTTTGAGAATGCTTTCCGGAATGAGAATATTATCCACACTGAGAACGGTTTGTCGGCATGGGTGAGACCCCGCAATGGGAAGACTGAAGGTCTTCAGATCCCAGAAAGTGGGTTTGACAGAGCTATTGTGCCAACTCCTTATGGAATGGACCATTTTCTTGAAAGAATCTCAAAGCTTGTAAAAAAGGGCGGATACATCCATTTTTACACCTTTAAAGCCGAATCCCAGATTCCAGGACGGATTGATGAATACAAAAGAATGGGGCTTGAAGTGGAATTCTACAGGCGGGCCGGAAACGTTGCCCCGGGCATCTGCAGGTGGGGATTTGACCTTATTAAAAAATAAATATTAAGGAGAAAAACGTGGAGAGTTTTCAGTCCTCAAGCCCAATGTGTTTAAGAAAATGATGATAGTGTTCAGGAGGCAGCCGTGAATAAAAGGCTCTGGTTACAACTTCGCTAAGGGACGGGTGAATATCCATAGCCCGCATGATTGGTGCAGGACTTCTTAATTCGGTATACGTGAGAGGAATAATCTGGTGGATCAAAACTGAAGCCTGTGGGCCTATAATATGGGCTCCCAGAATTTTATCATCCTCCGCATCCAGAATCACCTTCACGAAATAATCCCTGAGTTCCATAGCCGATCCTTTTGCAGTATCCTCAAAGAACTTTATGCCTATGAGAATTCTCTCCTCCCCGTATTTTTCAACGGCTTCCTTCTCCTTCATGCCCACTCCAGCAATTTCAGGATAGGAAAAAACAGCATGAGGTATGGCATGGTAGTCTGCCTTTACATTTTCTTTCAGGACCGCATTGAGGTAAACTATTCCTGATTCATAGTTCCCTACGTGTTTTAGCAGATATTTTCCATTTGCATCCCCAAACGCCCAGATATTTGGCTGTGAGGTTTCAAGATACTCATTTACCAGAATCCAGCCTTTAGCATCGGTTTTTATTCCCGCTCTTTCGGGGTGGAGAATGTCTGTGTTCGGAGCTCTTCCTGTTGCCACAAGGATCTCGTCTACGGAAATTTTTTCCTCCTTTCCCGAATTTCTTTCCTTTATAATAACAGTTTTCTGCCCGTTATCTTCTTTTCGGACTTCTATGGCTTCATGGTTTGTAATGACCTTCATGTATTTTGACATTTTCATCCTGGCAAGTCTGGAGACTTCGGGCTCCTCCTGCGGAAGAAATTGGGAATTTCTCCCTATAACCGTGACTTCAGCTCCCATGGCTGAAAAAAAGTGCCCGTATTCGGCTGCAATGTAACTCCCTCCCAGGATGGCAAGCTTTTTTGGGCATTCCATGAGCTTAAGCACAGTGTCGCTTGTAAGGTATCCTGCTTCTTCAAGGCCTTTTACAGGTGGGATTGCAGGTTTTGAGCCGGTACAGAGGAAGATCATTTTGGAGTGTAGGGTTTTTTCGCCAACTTTCAGGGTATAAGGAAAGGTAAACTCCGCACTTTCATGATAGTAGTCAAGGTACGGGTTTTCAGCCAACCCCTTCCTTATCGCTTCTATGTCTTCTCCTATTTTCCTGCGCATCCTTTCCATAATTGCAAGGAAATCTATGTCCTTTATCTCAAGCTCAATTCCAAAAAGGGATGCGGTTTCCAGTTTCCTGATAAGTTCGGCAGGATAAAGCAGGATTTTTGAAGGGATACACCCTCTGGTAAGGCAAATCCCTCCTGGTTCGTCTTTGTCGATAACGGCAACTTTAATTTCCGGGTTTGAGTCAATGATAGGATTTATATAGTTCATTGCAGAACCAGTACCTATTATAATCAAGTCGTAATTTTCCATGCTTTCCCCCCACTGCCGATTACAGCACGCAGATTTGTGGTTATAATATAATCTGTTTCTGGTTATACTTATGGATCAGAATTTTGTTAGATTCTGCATATAAGCCTGAAAAAAAACCTGAAAGAATTAATATTAAATTTTGGAAAATAAAAAATATTGTTTGGGAAAAATCTGGAAAAATAAGCATTGTTAGAATATCTGAAATAAATACTATTTAGGAAAATTCTGAAAATAAAATGTAAGGCAGAAGTTATTTTATTCATAGGAATATATAAATTGCTTAAGATTTTGTGTGATATTTTTCTGGCAACTACTGCTAAAGCAAATAGGAAAACAATTGCTAAAACGAAAACCCACTACTTCTAAAACGAAAATCCACTACTGCTAAAATGAAAACCCACAACTACTAAAACAAATAAATTTCAGATTTTGATCCGTATTTTAAAATTATCTCTAAAAGAGAAACAACTATCTATTTATAAAGATAAGCCTATTCTATGTAACTTCCCAGAAAGAGTAAACTCCCAGAAAAAGTAAAAAACAAAAGATGTCCAATAATGAACAGAGCTGCCCGATTCTTTAAAAATGCAGATTCCTGCCAGGGAATCTCTGTAATACATATTCTGTATCTAGTTCTCATTCTTATAGCTCCTTTTGCAGGTGTAAATCTTCTTTTCCTTTTATCAATCACACTTTTTTTGATAGTTCGGTTTTCAGGAAGCTCTTTCTCCTGTGGCAGAGATGTCACCAGCCTTGTTTTTTCCCTGGCTCTCATGCTATTTGTATCCACAATTTTGGGAAGCTCTTCTTACACTTATCCTTTCTACATAGTACTCGCTGCGTTTGCGGTTGCAGCCGTAGGAAATCGTAAGAATTCTTTTTCCGAAACAGATCCTGCACCGGATTTTAATTCGAGGCGGTGCAGAGTCAAAAAGAGGAGTTTTTCTATACTCTGGAGTTCGGCTTTCCTGGCCCTTCGAATTGCTGCCGCATTTCTTGCTGCAAGCTGGATTATTTACTGGCAGAAACTTCCGGTTCCGTATAATCTGGTCTTCTTTATAGCTGTTATTGGGGCGGTTACAGGTTCTCTTTTTGAGTCAATCCCCTCAAAAATAGATAAGAACATTTCGGTGCCTCTGGGCGCAGGTATGATGATGTGGATTTTTGAGGAGTTCAGGTACTGGGTCCCTCCTGAAGAAATGGTCGTAGCACTTGTCTTCTCATTTTTCCTTGGCGTGCTGGCATACAGGGCGAAGATTGCAGATGTTTCTGCCCTCCTGAGTGCCGCCCTTCTGGGAGTCCTGATAATCGTTTTCAGCGGGCTTTCCTGGTTCCTGCTGCTGCTCACGTTTTTTATCCTTGGAGGCGGGTTTACAAGATACAAGTACGCCTACAAAGAATCCATAGGGATTGGGCAGGCTAAAGACGGAATTCGGAGTTACGAAAACGTGTTTTCGAACAGTACTGCCGCTCTTGTCCTTGCAGTAGCATATGGAATTTTCCCGGAGCACGGCCTTCCGATTGTATATGCTTATATGGGTACGGTTGCAACAGCTACCGGAGATACCCTGGCAAGTGAAATAGGGACAACAGCAAAGGGAAAACCAAGGATGATAACAACCCTCAAGCTCTCGGAACCAGGAACTGACGGAGCAGTATCGTTGCTTGGCGAACTTGCTGCAATCTTCGGTCCTGCAGCAATAGGACTCCTTGCATATATATTAGGAGTCTCAGACAATTTTATATTAACAGTACTTATTACAACAGCAGGCGGCTTTTTCGGGACAAATGTAGACAGTCTCCTTGGGGCTACTCTTCAGAAAAGGGGTGTGCTCTCTAACAGTGGAGTCAACTTCGTGGCAACCTTTGCAGGGGCAGGAATTTCCGCAGGCCTGTATTACCTTATAACTTAAATCAGCTATAACTTAAATCAGCTATAACTTGAATCAGCT
>DADO01000174.1:6137-12978 GCA_002509325.1 Methanosarcina sp. UBA402
TCAGCTATAACTTGAATCAGCTATAACTTGAATCAGCTATTACTTGAATCAGCTATAACTTGAATCAGCTATAACTTGAATCAGCTATAACTTGAATCCGGGCAAGGAAATCTGGGCACGGAATCTCTCTAAAAAAGTATCCATCATTTATAAAAGAAGCATCAATTTTATACTTTCAGAGACCTATCTTTAAAGAAACTGGGTAGTGAACCATTTCATTTCTCATTTATTCTATTTTTATCACCAAGCTTACAGGGGGCAACCAGATGACAGAAACCGAATACGAAGGCAAGAAAATCCTGCTTGTAATCGCCCAGGAGCAGTTCAGGGACGAGGAATGTTTTGTTCCGAAGCAGCTTTTTGAGGCTGCTGGAGTAAAAGTTACTGTTGCAGCCGAATCTACGAAAACTGCAAAAGGGATGCTGGGAGGCACAATTAAGCCTGACATTACGATCTCGGACGCCAGAATTGACGATTACGACGCAATAGTAATCTCTGGAGGACCAGGTTCAAGAAAATACCTGTGGAACAACAAGGCTTTACAAAAACTCGTAAAGGAAGTGTATGCCCTTAAAAAGGTGGTTTCCGCAATCTGTATCTCCCCTGTGGTACTTGCAAGAACTGGTATCCTGAATGGTAAAGAGAGCACGGTTTTCAAAAGCCCGGACACAGTACGCGAACTTAAGGAACACGGGGCTGTCTATCTGGACAGGGATGTAGTAGTTTCGGGCCGGGTGGTCACAGGGCGAGACCCTGCAAGTGCCGAAGCTTTTGGAAAAGCCGTACTCGAAACCCTGAAAAGAGTTTAATTCTCATTTTAAGGTTCTGAAAAAAATGTAAAGTTCAACTGAGGCCCTGAAAAGAAGTTAACTCCATAGAGGTTAATGCTCCATTATACTCATTGGAATCTTATGCGCAGATTTCCTTTACCAATAAAATAGTTTAAGAATTCGATTCTAGTTGCCGGGTGTGCTTGTTATGACAGCGGAACTTGAAGCCATACTGGATTATCACAAGGCTAGTAAGCATAATTTCAAAACTTATGCTCCTGGCCCGCACCGCCTGGATATGTCAATCAAGCCAGATCCTTTTCTTAATTATCATGGAACTAGGCATTTGAATCTGGAAATCTGGAGCGCTGAACAAATAAAAGCCGAGGTTTTTCCCGCTTATGACCAGGTATTCTCACCGGAAAAACTCAAGCCGTCTGAGTTGAATGCAAAATCGATTTCCAGGCTTTTTTTTGACAGCTTTGCCATTTCGGCCTGGAAAAAGGCAGATGATACAAAATGGCCTCTTCGTGTCAATCCTTCAAGCGGAAATCTTCATCCTACCGAGGTTTACCTTCTTTCCGGCCCTGTAAAAGAGCTCCTGAAAGCCCCTTCAGTCTGCCATTATGCTCCTTTGCCTCATGCTCTTGAACTTAGAACCGAATTTTCGCAGAAGACCTGGGAGCTTTTAAGTTCGGGCTTTCCTGAAGGCACTTTTTTTGTGGGCCTGACCTCAATTTACTGGCGGGTTTCCTGGAAATACGGGCTCAGAGCCTTCAGATATTCACAGCACGATATAGGGCATGCAATTGCTGCCTTGACCTTTGCCGCTGCTGGGCTTGGCTGGAAAACAAACCTTCTTGCAGATATGGGTTCGGAAGAAATTTCAGGGCTTCTTGGCATTTCTGGAGAAATTGGTCCTGAAAGACAGGAACCTGCCTGTTTGCTTGCAGTCTATCCAGCAGATAAAACCTGTACCAGAAGCAGGATTTCTTCGACTGTGGTTTCGGCATTTAAAAACCTTTCCTGGGAAGGCATCCCTAATAGTTTAAGCTCAGGACATGTTGAATGGATAGGTATTGAAAAAGCTGCTTTGGCAGCTCAAAAAAGGGAAAGCAATTACTTTGAGAAAAGAGAAGAATCAGAAGAAGAATCAGAAGAAGAATCAGAAGAAATAAAATCCGGAACGCAGGCAGCTTCACTCTTGAAAACCAGTAATTCCAGGAATCTACCTGATCTTGAAGCCGTTCCCCTTCGCAGCATTATCCGGGGAAGGAGAAGTGCTATCGAAATGGATAATAGCGCATACATGGAAAAAGAAACTTTCTATGCAATCCTGCAAAGAACTCTTCTGGAAAATAATCCAATTCTCAATACTCTTGCTTTTGGTTCCTTTACTCACCTGCTGCTTTTCGTAAACCGAGTAAAGGATCTTCTTCCAGGACTTTATATTTTCCTTCGCAACCCTGAGGGAAAAGAGAGGTTTAAAGCTGCCATCAGGCCAGACTTTTTATGGGAAAAACCGAAAAATTGCCCATCAGACCTTGAGTTTTACCTGCTTATGGAAGAAACCCTGCATTCTTTTGCAGCCCAGCTTTCCTGTGCCCAACGGAAAGCCGCAGATGCCTGTTTTACTGCCTGCATGCTCTCGGAATTCAAAGAACCTCTGAACAGGTTCGGCGCCTGGATCTATTCATACCTTTACTGGGAGTGCGGGATTCTAGGACAGTTGCTTTACCTTGAAGCTGAAGCAAATGGTCTCAGGGGCTGTGGGATAGGGTGTTTCTTCGATGACCCTTTGCATGAGACCATAGGGCTCAAAGGGCTCGAATACCAGGATCTCTACCATTTCGCTGTGGGCTCACCACTTCAGGAGATAGGCGTTATAACCCTTCCCGCGTACGAAGAGTGATATTTTACTCCTATTCTTACTCCCTTCTGATCTTCTTATTCCTGTTTCTGCTCCTTTCTATGATTTTTTATTCTTATTTCTGTTTTATTTGTTCCTTTCTCTGATCTTCGCCTTCTTTCTTTTTTTCTTTTCTCAAGCCTCTCCTTCCGACAATTCCGGGCTGGGAAGGTGGAACAGGCAGTTCACGCTCTGATGGCAGTTCACATTCCACTACAATTCCCCGCAGCAGCCTGCCCAGAATATCTGAACCCGTAACAATCCTTTTCTCCTGACCCCAGTAAAGAATAAGGTCCTGGTCGATTACATCATCTTCAGGGTATTGCGGGTACACTTTAAACTGCCGGATTACTTTTTCAAGCCTGGTCTTGGGAGATTTCACAACAACCGGGAAATGACAATAAGAAAGCGGAATGAATGGGCCTTTCTTGTAGACTGCATCCCTGAGGAAGCCGTCCGCATCAAGCACCATGACAGGCTCATCCTTGGGGTTAGTAATGACTACCCATTTCTTCCCTGAGGCTTCTATCTTTTGCAGAAAAGGATCGACTGGTTCTCTTTTGAAAGGAGGAAACACCGGACGGTTATTTTCGACCGGGAGAGAAATTATGCTTCTCTGGTCTATTATCGAGCCTTCATCAGAAATGCTGACATCGTCTATGGAGAGAAAGTTCAGAGCTCCTATTCCTTCAAAAGTGCCTATGTCTGTCCTTCCTGATTCGATATGTTTTTCGAGCATAATCCGCATAGACTGTTCCTTGAAAAGCTCAAGTTTTTCCCTGCCCAGCCACCAGTCAAGAATAAGGGCTGTAGGCTTGGCTACTGGATAGAGTAACATCTGGTAAAAACGGACAACAGGAGTTAGCTTTGCTCCCAGAGACAGGGCATTTCGGGAAAAATAAGCCTGGGGTGCAATCTCTCCGAAACTGGTGATTATGAAAGTAGAGAAGAGGAAAGCCGAAGCCCCTGTCAGTACGGAATCCGTAAGCAGGGCAATGAGGACGTTTATGGCTATATTTCCCCAGAGCAGGGTCGTAAGCAGGAAATTTGAATCCCGCCGGATCCGCAGGATTTTGATAGCTTCTTTATTGCCAGCTTCGGCTTCGATCTCAAGCCTGAGTCTTCCAAGGCTAAAAGTCCCTATCGTCATACCGGAGAAAATAGCGGACTGGGTAAGGCAGATTATAATTAATACCCAGGTAATTATTTCATTCATTGTGAGTCTATAACCTCTATAGTTTTCATACAGGCGTAATTTAACGGCTCAATTCTTCAATTTTTCGTATATTTAACTTGATTGCCATCTTTTTCTAAATCTGGATTTATAGTTTTGCATTGCCTAATTTCATATGCAAATTTAGGCTTAAGATTTTACTTTGCCTGTACCATTAATTTCTTGTGATTCTGACATGGTTTTAACATAATTGAGAGAAAAAGTTTTCGGGTAGCCTTAGTTTAATTCCTAATGTCTTAATTTAATTATCTCCGTTATCATAGTTTAATTTACGTTCTCAGGTTTATTCGGCGGCACCTTTTATCCTCTGTCTCCTCTGTCAGCAGTTTCTTCCTGTTTGTCATTCCGGCTAATTATAAATTAATGTCTTTGAGTATGTCAAAAATAATTAAACAGTATAATATTTAATAACAGATAAGTTATATTAATGGTCGATCAGTCAGCCGTGCTGAAGGACAGTATTGTTAAAAACATTATCTCTGAAAATCTCTATTCTGCGCATAAATCGACTTCAATTTTCTGACACTCCTGAGGAGTAGTGACCTTTCTGACCAGTGATATGCATGGAAAAAGAAACAAATAAAACCAGATCATCTAATGCCAGATTATCTACTGAAGTCCCAGAGATCTGCCCCACTCCTGATACTCCTGTTGATGGTACAGGGAAAAAGGTTGTGCTCCTTATTGCGATACTTGCGGGATTTATCACTCCATTTGACGGTTCGGCAGTAAATATTGCCCTGCCTACACTTGGAGCCGAATTTCATATGGATGCTATTGATCTCTCATGGGTTGCTACTGCGTATCTCCTTTCTTCAGCATTGTTTCTTGTCCCGTTCGGAAAAATCGCAGACATTTATGGAAGGAAGAAAATTTTCCTCTACGGTATCACAATCTTCAGCCTTTCATCTTTAATTATGACTATGGTTTCCTCAGCGGAAATGTTGATCGGAGTGCGGGTTGTCCAGGGGATTGGGAGTGCCATGATCTTCGGGACAGGCGTTGCTATCGTTACTTCCGTCTTTCCGCCTGGGGAGCGGGGAAGAGCTCTTGGTATTTATATTACTGCAGTTTATGTCGGGCTTTCCATTGGTCCCTTACTTGGAGGTGCGATGACACAATACTTTGGCTGGAGGAGTATTTTCTTCGTAAATATCCCCATAGGCATTACAGCAATTCTCCTAATCCTCTGGAAGGTTAAAGGGGAATGGGCTGAGTGCAGAGGGGAGAAGTTCGACCTGACAGGGTCAGTCATATATGGTGCAGCGGTAGCTGCAGTCATGTACGGTTTCTCAGTGCTTCCAGCCTTTAAAGGGGCTGCTCTAATAGCCGTGGGATTTCTCGGAATTATTATTTTTGCGCTGTATGAGATGAGAATACCTTTCCCCGTTCTTGACATTACACTCCTCACAAAAAATCGAATTTTTGCCTTTTCGAACCTATCGGCACTCATCAATTACAGTGCAACTTTCGCGGTGACCTTCCTCTTAAGTCTTGACCTGCAGTACACGAAAGGTTTCTCGCCTGGACATGCAGGGAGTATCCTGGTAGTGCAACCGGTTGTTATGGCTATGATTTCTCCAATTGCAGGCAGGCTCTCTGACAGGATCGAACCGCGGATTGTTGCGTCTGCAGGAATGGCATTTACCGCACTTGGGCTCTTCTTTCTTATCTTCCTTACAGAAGCAACTCCTATCTGGTACCTTGTTGTTGCCCTGATTATTCTTGGTATAGGTTTTGGGCTTTTCTCGTCTCCAAACACAAATGCAATCATGAGCTCTGTCGATAAAAGGTTCTACGGCGTAGCATCAGGAATGAACGGGACTATGCGTCTTCTTGGCCAGATGCTCTCTATGGGTATTGCAATGATGATTTTTGCAATTGTCATCGGCCCTGTGGAGATCACGCCACCATATTACTCCCAGTTTTCTTTAAGCCTGCATTATGCTTTCATCCTGTTTACAGTCTTCTGCATTATTGGAGTATTCACGTCCCTGGAGAGAGGGAAAAGAAGTCAGACAGTTCATTCCAGTATACCTGAAAAAAGCAAAAAGTAATACGTTAATCCTGCGTAACTCTTTAGTCAAGGTGATAACCATGAAAATTCTTTGTATTAATGCAAGTCCGAGAGGAAATGAGAGCAATACCCTTCAACTGGTAAAATCCGTGATCAAAGGCTCTGAATCCGAAGGCGCAGAAGCTGAACTTATAGATCTCTACGACCTGCGTGTAGAATACTGCACTGGATGTGGGGCCTGTTATGCGACCGGGGAATGCCCCCAACTTGATGACTTTGAGGAGCTTTTTGATAGAATTCTGAACTCCGATGGGATTGTCCTTGGCGCTCCGAATTATATTAACTCGGTTCCAGCGCCTATGAAGGCCTTCTTTGATCGGCTTTCGGATGCTATTCACTGCCAGATGCTGACCGGAAAGTTTGGGTGCTCTGTATGCACGGCTGGAGGAAGCAAAGAGGATGCCGTCGTGGAATACATGAACGGTGTGCTCATGAACCTTGGCGTTACAGTTGTCGGAGGGCTTGGTGTTGCGATGCATGGAGACCTGGATGCACCCCAGAAGGCTGCTGGAGCTGCCGAAGAACTTGGTAAAAAGCTGGTAAAGTCGATCCGCGGAGAAATAAAATATCCGGACCAAGATGAACTGCATCGTCGGAACACAGAATATTTCTGCCAGCTTGCAAAATCCAATAAAGAGCGGTTTACCCACGATTATGAATGGTATGTCCAGAAGGGCTTGATAAAATAAGAATCATCCGGATGCTTGCAATCGTATGCCTGCAGCCGGATGCCTGAGACCGTACAGTTGAAATACAAAACTTGCAGCCTGCCAGAGCTTCAATTTTCCGGCAGGCTCAGAGGTTAAATTCGCTTTCGAGGTAAAATACGGTCGTCCATCATTATACGGTTG
>DADO01000027.1:0-1940 GCA_002509325.1 Methanosarcina sp. UBA402
GATAAAACCTTTTCTAAAAAGGTTTGCAGTTGATCACGCCGATAGGGTTTTGGAGATAAGGCTTTCAAATCCAAAAGTTACACCGTTTTTGATCAAACCTTTTCTCAAAAGGTTTTTGATCAAACTTTTTTTGAAAAAGTTTGCGGTCAAGCCTTTTTTAAAATGGCTGTGATCAAATATTTTTTGAAAAATTTTGCGGGTAAGTATTTTTGAAATATTTGTGACTACGCCTGCTTCGTGACCCGGTAAGAAATTCGGATAAATCAACCGTCTTCAGCAAGTTTAAATGCAAACCCTCTTGCGCCTAATTTAACCCTCTTGAGCGGGGCGAAAAGGGCAGCGCACAGTGCCACAACTCTGCCGTTACATCCACTCATAATGCATCAGAACTTCGGGATTAAAGCTTTGCATCAAACTATTTTCCGCGTATCCAAAAAACAGGCAGCCTGGACAATTTTTAACAATTTCTTTTCTGTGTTCTTCCGAATTTTTCCAGACGCTTTCAAAGCCGTCCCAGATAACGTTTCCAAGAGGCTCGTTTTGCACACGGCAGGTCTCCAGAGTGCCGTCATGCGTCACATTTATAATAACTCCGCTGGCTCTGCATTTGTAGTTCATTTCCCCGTCTCTGACCATTCTGAGATAAGTTTTGGAATTAATGATTGGGTAGCCCTGTTTCTTAAGCTCGATTATGCGGTCAACTGTATTACGGAATTTTTTCATATCACGGATTCCGATTTCGTTCCAGGTTTCCCCATTGATTCCAGGGAACTCGTGGACAGGCTCGAAGGAAACTTTTACTCCAAGTTTTTTTGCAAGCAAAATAAGGGTCTCGATATCGTCCAGGTTTTTTCCTGTGAGTACGCAGTTCATAAGGATAGGATTCTTCTGCTTCTGGAGTTTTCTAACCTCGATAGCTTTTTTCAAGCCCTTCAGCAGGGTTTCGAAATCCATCCTTCGAATTTCTTTATAACTCTTGATCCCATCCACAGAGACTGAAAGGTAGTCCACATCTCCAAGCTCTTCAGCCCTTTCATAAAGTAGCTTTCCGTTTGTGACCATGGAAGTGATCATCCCGATGCCCTTGGCATATGCCATTATCTGGGGCAGATCCTTTCTGAGGAGAGGCTCTACGGTCCAGGCATTGTAGACTCCAATCCCAAATTCTCTTGCGTCATTTAACAGTTTGAAAATCTCTTCTTTGATTGGCTCTTTCCCGGTTTTCTTCCAGTATTCACAGAATTTGCAGCACATATTGCAGCGAGCATTTACGCCATGAGAGAGGACAAACGGGCGCTTTCTTACTCGGATCTGCCAGAGGGCTCTCGAAGCCAGGATAGGGTTAAATCGGGACATAGAGATCGATTTCTCATTTTTTTCAGAAGTGTAGTTGTTATTCATTAAGCTTTTCTATTATAACCTTTTTGCGGAAAGCTAATTTTCAGCTTGCGTTTTCGACTCCATCTAGCTTATTGACTTATGAGCTGATGCTCATAGATGATTTATTAAATCATTTAACACCTAAAAAGTGATCAGATGTGATATCAAAGTAAGCTAAGCCAAAGTTATCTACCAAGAATCGTGTGAAAAATTCCTTGCAAATAAATAAAAATTAAGTTACTGCCAATTTACTCATAAATAATTTTGAGTGGGCTTAAAAGTTACCGGACTCTGAATATTTCTGGGATTCCTATTTCTGGGATTCCTGTATGTTATTGCTCTAACTAAAAAACATATTTCTATAACCGGTATCACAAAGCACCAATAAAATGCCTGAAAAGCGACAACAGCATCAAAAATCAATAACATGAGAATGTGAAATAGTTGACGCTTATATCCCCTGAGCTAAAGACTCAGGGGTTTTACGCCTCGTAATATAAAAGGGATATTCATTTGGATTCGGTTAAGATACGAATTGTTCCAAACATATTACTTTCATC
>DADO01000027.1:2140-5330 GCA_002509325.1 Methanosarcina sp. UBA402
TCAACTACAAAATTGGATATCAATATCCGATTAGAATATAAGTAGTCAATTTTGGGTTAACAAAATCCTTAAACGAATACAGATAAAGGGATATTATGTTGCAGTGCAGAGAATCAAGTAGAAAAAACAAATGTTTTCTAAAGATAAAGAATTTTAAGAAAAGATAAAGAATTCCAAAATATAATTTAATGAAAACGGCAGGTCAACTCTCAAAATAACCTAATAATTAACAGGCTGAACTCAAACAGAACTCCCAGTAAAAGCGCTACGAGAATCTGGGCAATAAAAGTTGGGTCAGGGGAAAGAAATAGAGAAACTGCCATAATTAAACTGTAAACCAGTATTCTCTGTTTTTTGAGGGTCTGGTACTCTATAAGCCCCATCTTTACGGCAAAGACTACAAGCAGAGGAAGCTGGAACACAATTCCAAAGCCTGCCAGGATTGTGGTTATGGCTGAGAAGGTATTCTGGACTGAAAGCTGGGCTGTAGCCATGTCACCTGAGTAAAAGAGGATGTATTTAAACATCACAGGCAAGACGATAAAGTAACCTACAGCGGCCCCGATAATAAAAAGCAGGAAAGATGCCGGTATGACCTTGAGGAAAAAGCGCCTCTCATGCGGGTAAAGCCCTTTGCCCGCGAACCTGTAAAGCTGGTAGAAGAACTGTGGAATCGAGATTGCTAGGGCAAAGACCAAGCTGAGCTTGAGGCGAGCAAAAATCCATTCAAGAGGCGAGTACGCTGTCATATAAATATCAGTACTTATAAATCCCTTCCAGACAAGCAGTATCCCTTTTGCCGAAAACGGAAAAGCAAGAATTATTCCTAAAAATAACCAGACCAAAACGATTGCTAGCCGGTTTCTTAGCTCAACCAGGTGGGCCACAAGGGGTTCCTCGATATCCCCTGGGACACCCGAAGTATATGGATTTGTTCCCGATGCTTTTCCGGTAGAGGTTGTTGTTCCGTTGCCAGTATTCAGTGAGTCCATCATTTTCCAGCTCTTATATGCATCTAGATCTCTTATATGCACCTAGATAAATATATTAATATCAAAACATAATATTAATTGTAAATCTGCAATCCTTCTTATTAATCTGCAATCCTTCTTATTAAGTCACTCTAATTTCCCGGGGCAAGAGATTTTCACAATCTGTTTTACAATCTAATTCGTTTTGCAATCTCTTTTCACAATATCTTTCTACTATATATTCGCATACCTTATCGGAACATACTTGAGTATTTATGGCATCTGAGTCATTATATTTGAGTCATTATAATAGAAACATTTAAAATGATTAATATAACCTGGGTAAGATAAGTTGTTTAATCAAGTTATGATATTTAATATAACTCAATTTAGATAATTTGTATATTATATTTTATCCTAATTGATATAATTCAGTTGAGAGCCCATATAATTCAATTATGATTATTGGTATAACTCGATTAAAACAGTTAGTTAATCTGATTAAATAATTAATGTGATCTGGTTAAGATAATAAATATAATATACTTATTATAATTGATATTTATCTATAAGAGTAACTACTGTAACTGCTATTTCCCTGTTTCCATACTCAAACATAAATATTTCCATACTCGAATTTGTGGCTCCATTGGTCGAATTCTCTTGAATTGCTGGCAGGTTCAGGAAGCATTCAAAGGACTCCATAAAAAGAGCCTGATAATCCTAAAGCGAAAAAACAAAATAGGTAAAAAGAAAGTTGATGATGAAATCTCCGGGTAAATAAACCTAAATATCTAAATAAATCTCTCTGCAGTGAAGATCAGTGAAAATAAGAGTCCTCTTAAATGGGATTAAGAGTTCCCTTAAGTAGGATTAAAGAACTTTCAAAGAACTTTCTTTTGCTTTTCCGGATAGGTACTCATATGTCTGAAGCCATTGAAAATCTCAGTGTAATCCTGCTGACCCTGCGAAATAAGTTACTTATGATTGCCGGGGTCCTTATCGCAGGTATTATCCTCTCTTTCCAGTTTACAGGTCCTCTAATCGAGAGAATGAAAGATGACCTCCTCCCAGAGGGTGCAAAACTTGTTTACATTTCCCCTCTGGAGGTAATAATGCTACAGCTTAAGCTCTCGATTATAATCGGACTGCTCATTACCCTGCCTCTTATTGCATTTTATACTTATAGAGCCGTCTCGAGTCGGTATTCAATTCGGGTTCCGATATCTATAGGAAAAGGCCAGTTTGTTGTACTGGGCATAGCTGCTGTTATCATGTTCATCCTTGGTACTTCATATGCCTACTTTTTCATGCTGCCCCTCTTCCTCAAGTATCTCTATATGGATGCAGCAGGTTCAGGGGTGACTGCAACTTATTCGATCTTTAAGTTTATCTCATTCGCAGCATCAGGCACGGTAATGTTCGGTCTGGTTTTTGAACTTCCAATAGTACTCACCTTCCTTACCCGGAACGGATTTGTGAAATACAGGACACTTGTAACCTATCGAAAGCACCTTTATGTCCTCATAATGGTTATTGCAGCTGCCATTACTCCCGGGCCAGATGTATTCAGCCAGATATTGATTGCTGTGCCCATGGTAATCTTCTTTGAGATAAGCCTGGTGATTGTGAGGATACTTGGAGTGAAAAATCGCCTTTCTAAACCTGATCCTTCCGCATCTGCAGCCGGGATTACGAGAAAAAACTAAAGGAGAGTAGGAACTGAAGGAAAATAAGAATTAAAGAGTGAAGGAAGCAAGAAAGTATAGCAAATCCAGGACATTTTAATGGCAAAAGAGTAAAATAAAAGGGGACAAAAAGAAGTTAGTTTCTTCAAAGAGATGTGCGGATAAGAGGCACAGGCGTGTTTGGGGGTGATGTGATGATGGTTGAGGAAGCAACCCAAACACGCCTTCAGTGTTCTTTTTCCGCACTCGTTATCAGCTTATATTCTGTTTTGACAGCATTTAAGATTATCGAAATTACTTTTATAAAACAGTTTTTTTGACAGTATTGCTGAGCCGTCTTTTACGAACTACCTGCTTGGATAATCCGATTTCCTGAATTTAAATAGTCCAGATGTATAGAATTAATTTTTAGCAGGCTGAAATATACCTACAGGACCCTTTGTGTTTTCCGTATATTCACATTCTTCACGGGTTTCATCGATTTCATGCTTTTTCTAGTTTTCTAGTTTTTTCTGATTTCTCGGTTTTCTA
>DADO01000027.1:5597-17004 GCA_002509325.1 Methanosarcina sp. UBA402
GGTTTTCTAGTTTTTTCTGATTTCCATGATTTCGTGGTTATAAGGCTTATACTAGATTTTCAGCACCCGACTTATAGATCCTCGAGTAAAAAAGGGGAAAATACCTGGTTTTAGGGGGTAAACGTCTGAGTCTAGGCATTACTAGAAAATCAATCATAATTTAGAAAAATTCTAATAGTAGGGAAATAGTTCTCAGATGTAGCAAGGAAAATATTCTTAATGTATTTTTATTAAATGCGCCGTTATAAAAGGAGCTTTTTCTAATTAAGATTATACTTCTCCTCCATTCAGAGCTCTATTCGGCAGAATATGATAATTTATTATAAAAAATCGAATTATATTAATGATAAATATATTTTCATGGTTATTTAAAAGGGGCCTGGTATTCTTATGGTAGACGTAGTTAAGGAATTGGAAGCACTAAGGCAGAATTTGCTTGATTTGTCCCTTCGAAATAATCTTCTCAATTACCGCCCTTCCCAGAGAAGGACCTTCTTAATTACAGGTCGAAAGCCGGGGGAAATTTACGAACTCTTTGTCCTCAAGGAAAAATCGATGAGGTTCAGGGCAAACGCCAGGCCCAGAAAAGGTGAGAAAACTGAAAATGAGGAGGAAGACGGGGCTTCCGAGAAAGAAAACGGGCTTTTGAAAACAATAGGAAAAATCCTGGCGCCCGAAGAAATTAAAATCCAGGCTTCCCGCTCCGACCTTTTCCTGGAAACTCCGGAAGACAGCGAAACCCTTAATAAAAAGCTTTTTTACGTCTTTAACCAGGCAAACTCCATTTTTGAAGAGCAGGGTTATCCTGTGCTCTACCTTGTGCTGGGCTTGCTGCAGTGGAATGACAGTCGTTTGGGCGTAAAAAATCCGAAAGCTCCCCTTCTCCTTATCCCTGTTGAACTCAAACGCATAGGAAAAGCTCGGATTTTCAGCATTCAGTGGACTGGAGACGAGATCTTTACTTCAATTACCCTCCAGGCTAAAATGAAAGAGTTTGGAGTCCAGCTTCCTGAGTTTGAGATGCCTGAGGAAGCTGCAGGAATTGAGGAATATTTCAGGGCTGTATCCAGAGCAATTCATGGAAATAAGAACTGGAAGCTTCTTCCAGAGATCTGCCTTGACCTTTTTAACTTCAGGAAATTTGTCATGTATAAGGACCTTGACCCTGCAACTTGGCCTGAGGACATGTCTCCTGCCGACCACCCCCTGATCCGGAAAGTCTTTAACCCTGAGGACCCCGAGTGCGAGACTTCAGGTTTCCTGGAAGGAGAGGTCGACCTGAAACTTTCAGCAAAAGACACTTACCAGATAATGGATGCCGACTCCTCTCAGATCGCGGTCATTGAAGATGTAAAAGCCGGAAAAAATCTTGTTGTTGAGGGCCCGCCCGGAACCGGAAAGTCACAGACGATTGCAAATACAATTGCAGAACTTATGGCTCAGGGAAAAAGCGTACTTTTTGTAAGTGAAAAAATGGCTGCCCTTCAGGTTGTAAAGAGCAGGCTGGATTCAGCAGGCCTGGGAGAACTCTGCCTTGAGATCCACAGCAACCAGACCCGAAAAAAAGCCGTGCTTGAAGAACTGGAAAAAACCCTGAACCGTGAAGCTCCTGCCCCCATACGCTCTGACAGGGATCTCAATGAGCTCGAAAAGCTAAAACATGAACTCAACCAGTACGCCCTGTCCCTTGGGGAACCTGTGGGAAAACTCTATCCCAGCCTTTATACTCTCTAT
The DNA here is from genome assembly GCA_002509325.1 of Methanosarcina sp. UBA402. Taxonomy (GTDB): domain Archaea; phylum Halobacteriota; class Methanosarcinia; order Methanosarcinales; family Methanosarcinaceae; genus Methanosarcina. The sequence goes on from DADO01000027.1 coordinate 7,332, forward strand.
GGAATAAGAGAAAAGACAAGGGCTTATTTTGAGTCAAAAGGCCTGAAAATGCCCATTTACAAGTTTCAGGAACCTGAAATCTGGGAGCCTGAAACCTGGGCTGATGCAGAGGCTGTTCTGGAAAAATTGGGTCAGGTCCTTCCTTTCCTTGAACCGGTCCGGAAAAATCCCTGGTATGGCTGTGAACCAGGACTTATACTGCCTGCTGATCTCGATGAAATTGAATCTCTTACAGGCGAATGCGCAGCTGCTTTTGAGGCGCTGGAAACGGCAATAAAAACCCTTAATGACCTCTCTGCAACCTCAAAGCCAGTCACACTTGTAGGAATTACAACTGTAATCGATGCCGCAAGGTTCGTTGGGAACTCAAAGCCTCTGCCTGAAAGAATGCTTCAGAATCCTGAATGGGAATCCGGGACCTCAAGAACCGAGGCAGATATTCTGGTTTCGAAACTCAGGCAGTATATAGAGCTCAAAACCTTTGTGGACAAAACCTTTCACCCTGCAATCTTTGACCTTGACACCTCTAAATTCGAGGAACTTTCAGGCAACCTCATAAAACTTTTAAACCCAAAGTACAGGAAACTCAAGAAAGAGATTTCAGCCTGCTATCTCTCAGGAGTGCCTTTCAGGGACAGTAAAATCCTGCTTGACCTGGCCTCCCTTTCCGAATTTGAAGCCCACAGGCTGGAGCTTGAAAATTCGGACGCAAAAGGCAAAAAATACTTTGGGGATTACTGGAAAGGCTTTGAAAGCGATCCTGTCCTCCTTGAGGAGTACAGCCAATGGATAATTCTCTTCCTGAAGTACTTGGAAGAAGGTATTCTGACGGAGAGGAGTTTCAAGCTCATAGGAGCTGGAATTGGCAGCGCTGCCCTCGAATCCGCAGCCAGCCGCATACTGGCTGCAAAGCAGGAGTTTCTGGAGACATTTAAGAAAGTTGGGGCTCGTATAGGCGCAGATTTTGGAAAAATGTTCGGAAACGGTCTGGAAAGCACAAAACTCAGCGCGTTAAAATCCTGTGTTACCAGGTGGAAAAACGAGACTTCATCCCTGGTATTCTGGAGCCAGTATCTGGGATACAGGCAAGCCTGCCTGGAAACAAAGGCAGCACCTATGATGGAAGACCTTGAATCTGGAAAAATCACAGTATGTGATGCAATCCCTGCTTTTGAAGGCAACTATGCCGAAATCCTCCTGAATCGTGCCTTCAGGGAGAGACCTGCCCTTTCTACTTTCATCCGGGAACTCCACGAAGGCAAGCTTGGCAAGTTCAGGGAACTCGACAGAAAGGTCCTTCTGGAAAACAAAAAAAGGATAATCTGTTCATCTTATGATAATGCTCCAAAATTAACATCAGGCGCGTCAAGAGCTTCGGAAGCAGGCATTCTTCTCAATGAATTCAACAGGAAAAGAGGGCATATGCCCATCCGCACCCTTATGAAAAAAGCAGGCGGGCTGATCCAGAAGATCAAGCCCTGTTTCCTTATGAGCCCGCTTTCCATTGCCCAATATCTTGACCCAAGGAGCACCCGTTTTGATGTAATTATTTTTGACGAAGCCAGCCAGGTCAGGCCCGAAGATGCAGTTGGAGCTCTCCTGCGCGGAAAACAGGTCGTAGTAATGGGGGATTCAAAACAGCTTCCTCCAACAAATTTTTTCGATACCGTGCTTGACTCTCCTGAGAGTGAACCAGATGACTATATTACAGCCGGAGATATAGAAAGTATCCTGAATGTGTGCAAGCGCAGTTTCCCGATAAAGATTTTGCGCTGGCACTACAGGAGCAGGCATGAGTCTTTGATTGCGATTTCAAACCAGGAATTTTATGATAACCGGCTCTATGTTTTTCCCTCCCCAATGCAGAATGATGAAAAGTTGGGGCTTAAATTCGTGCATCTTCCGGATGCGGTTTATGACAGGGGAAAAAGCGGAGCAAACCTTGTAGAAGCAAGGGCAGTTGCAAAGGCGGTTTTTGATCACTTCAGCAGGCATCCGGATAAAAGCCTCGGGATCGGGACTTTTAATGTAAAGCAGCAGGAAGCTATCTTAGAAGAAATAGAAGTCCTTCTTAAAGAAAATCCGGGATTTGACCTCAATCTGGGAAACGAGAGAGGTGAGCACTTTTTTGTTAAAAATCTTGAGACTATCCAGGGCGATGAAAGGGATGTAATACTGCTCAGTGTAGGTTTCGGCTTTGACGGCAGCCGAAAACTTTCCCTTAACTTTGGTCCGCTTAACCGTGAAGGAGGGGAAAGGCGCCTTAATGTTCTTATTACGCGGGCAAGGGAAAAATGCATTGTTTTTGCAAATTTTACATCAAGGGACCTGCACCTGGAAGAAAACTCAGCTTTCGGACTTCGAGCTCTCAAAGTCTTCCTTGAGTTTGCAGAGAGCGGCAGGCTTCCCTCCCCTGCATACAGCAAAGAAGTCATCGATTCGCCTTTCGAAGAAGCAATCTCCAAGTTCCTGGAAGAAAACGGCTGCGAAGTCCACAGGCAGATCGGCTGTGCAGGGTACAGGCTCGACCTTGCAGTCCCTGACCCGGTCCATCCAGGGCGATATGTACTTGGAATTGCGTGCGATGGAGCAAGCTATTATTCCTTACCTGTTGCACGGGACCGCGACCGCCTGCGCCAGCAGGTACTCGAAGGGCTGGGCTGGAAGATCTACAGGGTCTGGTCAACAGACTGGTATCTGCATCCGAAAGAGAGCAGGGGAAAGCTGCTTGAAGCTGTGAAAGGGGCTATAAAGCAGGCAAAAGCACAGGCAAAATCCGAAACTAAACTCGATGTTCCGACAATAAACGAGCCGTATGCCTGGGCTGGTCCCGAGAACCGAAATCCTTCTGGAAAGTTATCCAGTGCAGGAAAGTTACCCAGTTCTTCTGAAGATCCGGATATACCCGCATTTTCAACTTCGCCTGCAGGGAGGATGGAGAGCAAAGGCAGTGAAGGCCTCAAAACTGGTTTTTATGACAGAACCTCCCTTTCGGAAGCTTTTGAAGCTGAAATTCTTACAGAGGCTTCCTTTGGAGCCGAAGTTAAAGAACCTTACTCAGGCAATTTCTTTAAACTGAATGAGGGGCTTACACCCTCTTCAGATACGGATTTCCTGCCAGAAATGGCTTTAAAAACTGAGTCAATGGCTCTGGTAGCTGATGAGAATTCTCGCAAGAAGCCTGTAAGAAGGTCAGGAAAATCAAAAATTCTTAAATTCAACGCAGAACCCTGCTCTGAAGAGGAAGAAATTGAACTCATACCTGAACCTGAGCCTGAGAAAGTGAGTTTTTTCCAGGCTTACCCTGAGATTGATTTCAGTGCAGGCCCTGAGATGAAAAAGAAGCGCAAGCGACTTAATGAATTTGCATATATTTATGGTTCAGGAGACAATTTCGAACCTGAGCCTGACTCCGAAGAAGACAATTATGATAATTATGCAGGCGAGGAAGACAGTTACGCAGGCGAGGAAGACAGTTACGCAGGTAGTTGGGATTATGCAGGTAGTGAAAGTTGGGATTTGGAACCTGAGGCGGAGCCAAAAATCAAATCTGCAGTTGAATCTGCAATTGAGCCTGACCCAGAAAAACTGCCTGAAAAACCCAATTCGCTGGAAACTACTGTCCCCCTTTACCAGGCCTGCCAATCCTCAGGGCTTCCGCAATCAGGAGATCTTTCTGAAGTTTCAGATAAGCAGCTTGTGGAAGCGATTACACGGATTATAGAATGTGAAGGTCCTATTCATGCGGAACTCCTACTGCAGCAGATAAAATCACATGCAGGAATTCCCCGCATGTTCGGGAAGATAAAGCAGCGGATATTTAATATTGCAGCTCTTGCCGAAAGCTCCGGGAAAATCCGGGTCAAAGGCGAGTTCTACTGGCCAGTTTCAGAACCTGTCAGTCTACTGCGCAGACGTGATGGGGAGGTATCTGTAAAAATCGAATGGATCTGTGACGAGGAAATAAAAGAAGCTATTCGTTTTGTCCTGAACAGCCAGTATTCAACCCCTCTTGAAGACCTGATTGTTCAGGCATCAAGAGTTCTCGGGATAAAAAGTACACGCAAAAATACCAGGGAAAGGATTGAAAAACTAGTCCTGTCAGGAATAGAAAATAGTGAGTTGACCGTTCTGCCCAACAAAATGATTTATTTCGCTGAGTCTGACTGAATGCCTTACATATCCTGAACAGGGGAAGCTTGAATTTCTTCCCCTTAGCTCTTTAAAGGATAGTTTCTTTAAGCTTCTTTAATTTACTTTTCTTAATTCATTTTCATTTTGTAATGAAGACCATTGCAGCTACAACCGTAGTCCATTTTCCGTCCTTGTCGCCTTTTGCGGTCTGGCAAATATGGTACGTGTCAAAGATATGTCCACTTGCCTTGTAGACTTGTTCTCTCTCATGCCACGCCATTTCCGCATCAAACTCTATGCCAAGGGTGGTTGCAAGCATGGTTGCTGCAAGGTCTTCAGCATATTCTCCTGCAATAATTTCTTCTTCTCCAAAAGAGTGGTGTTCAGAAATATATCCATAGTTCTCTTCATTTACAGGAACTGCAGTTCCTATAGCCGAAGCCATTAAACGATGAGGCTCGTTAGTATCGTTCCTTGCAAGTACACAATAAACAATGGCACCTGGCTTCAACTCTAAGAGTCCTTCTTCTCTAGGCACTAGTTTGCAATTGGGAGGCAGAATGCTCGAAACACTTACAATGTTGTATTTCTCTATTTTTGCAGCCCTTAGCGCAAGTTCAAAGGATGCCAATCTGTCTTTGTGTACCCCGGTACCCTTTGTCAAAAATGCTTTTCTTGGGATCATGTTAACTCCTTAAGGGATTTATGCATCTGCTGTGCAGTTTTATGCATCTGCTGCGCAATTTCCATTGTATGAGCAACCAATACGCAAATAAGTAAGTCAAACTTCATTTAGTGGTAAGCTGGACTATTGGGCTTATAGTCCTGCTTTCATGCTTCAAACGTACACTAGGGTTATGAACTTTATCCTATTAATCTGAACTTTTGAAGACCGAATTTTTTATGTGAGAGGGGCAATCCAGAGCAGAATTAAACTCAGTTAGCTCTTTGCAGCCTTTTTCTTCCTTATCCTCATCGCTTACGGCTCTTTCGTATACATCGAAATCCGCAAGCCCTTCAAAAACAAACCTGGTCTCGAGTGGAACTTTGCTTGCATGAGTCATTATATCCTTTTTCTCTACATTGACTGTAACCTGGTCCGGGAAAAGCCCTGACTCAGCCATGTAATCAAGCACAAGTCTTCTTCCAAATTCTTCAGCAAACTCAAGGGCTTCGCTCCTGATTACGAAATGCCGCCTTCCTACTGGAGTGTATACAAAAATACCTTTTGTTTTAAGATCATACCTGGATTCACTATAAAGTGTGCGCACAGTTATCTCAATACGCTTTGTTCCTTTCCCCGCAAGAGCTCCAGCCGCATTTCCAACATCGGAATGTTCCGGTACAAAAATTTCGGCATCTATCAGCTTTTTCAGTTCGTCCACATAAGCTCGGACCGGCCCTCCTAAAAGGACAACAGGGATATCCACTTTAAAGCGAGCGAAGAAATTGCCTTCAATCATTTTTTTAATTTCGGCCCTGTCCGTGCCCTCCATAAGAAAAGCGATTAGGTCTCTGGCCATGTTTCTGGCAAAGAGCCGCTTCACGTTTAAACAGAACTCGTGTCTGTCGATCCCTATGAAGTTTGCAAGCAGGGTAGCTCCGATTTCAGAAGCTTCAGAATCCCATTCGGTATATTCTCCAAGCACATGCAGGGCATCGGTTGGGGTAAAACCTATTACCTGAACAAGACGCTTCTGGATTAGAGAATCCATAACTCTCTTTGAAGGAAGGATGTTTCTGTCCCAGTAAACATCTTTGAGAGAAAGAGGTTCATTTCTTATAAGGGCAAGGAGTTCTCCTTCTTCCCTGTTCAAATTGACAGGTTTCTGTTCGGTCCTGACAAAGAATTTTGTTGCCTGGATATGTTCATCCAGTTTGAGCCTATCTGGAATCCAGCGTTTTTTCAGAGTGCTCATGAAATCAGGGTACAGGACTGCTGCCCTGCACAGAGGGATGACCCGCCTGGGGCCTATGTTTATATTGCCGCTCTGGACCCAGATATGGCTGTCCCCGCCCATAGCCGAAGTCTCCATACGCAGTGCCCTGACTTTTGTTTGCCAGCCACCAACAACTGCTCCTGTTTCGCTGAGATGAGGAAGCCCTTTATGTATTAGGGAGACGTCCGTGCTCGTCCCTCCAACGTCAATTACAGTGCAGGTCTCATGCCCGGACAGATAGGAAGCCCCAAGCAGGCTTGCTGCAGGACCTGAAAAGACTGACTCTATGGGTCTTTTCATGGCTTCATGCATACTTACTACGGACCCGTCGCAGCGGAGCATGGCAATTCTTGGGTTGAGCCCTCTTCTTTCAATCTCATTTACTACCGTTTTTAAGAAACTTTCGGCTACAGGCAGGAGCTGGGCATTGAGGTAGGCAGTAACTCCTCTTTCATAGGCTCCTAGAGACTGAGCCAGTTCATGCCCGCAGACAACAGGCAGCCCTGTAAGTTCCTGAATCAGGGTTTTTACGCGCAGTTCATGTTCAGGATTTCGCACACTGAAATAAGAAGAAACTGCAAAAGCCGAGACCCTGGCTTTTATTTCAAGTACGAATTGTTCTACTGCTAACAGGTCAAGGGCTGCTACTTCCTCCCCATTACTGTCATGCCCTCCCTGTACCATGATGTAGTTTTCAAGTCCCGAATCGACTGGGATGTCATAATCCCCTATAAGAATAAGCCCCACAGGATACCCTGTTTTTTCGAGAATGGTATTGGTGGCGAGAGTCGTTGAAACCGAAACCGTGGTCACGAGTTTCAGCTTTTCCGGGTCAAGCCCGTCGACCGATTTTTTAATTCCCTCAAGAGGATCAGGATAGGTTGTAAGCGCCTTGTTTGAGCATACAATTTTACCATCCGATCTACGGATTAAAACCGAGTCCGTATAAGTTCCACCTGCATCGATGCCCAAATCATATGCCATTTTTTCATCGTATACCATTTTTACATCGCCTTTTACATTTTCGATGTTTTAGTACTGTACTTGTTTACGTTTTCGATGTTTTAGCACTGTACTTGTTTACGTTTTCAATGTTTTAACGCTGTCCTTGCCGTGCCGTTTGTAATGTTTTTGCGGCGTTTTACTGTGCCGTTTGTAATGTTTTTGTGGCGTTTTACTGTGCCGTTTGTAATGTTTTTGTGGCGTTTTACTGTGCCATTTGTTGTTTTTGCGGCGTTTTACTGTGCCGTTTGTAATGTTTTTGCGGTTTTTATGCCTTTTTTGCTAGTCCTGATGCTCTGAAAGCAGGGACCAGGATTGAAACTCAAATATTTGGCGATAGTAGGAACCAGGAAAAACTCAAATTTTTGGCATTCCGACCCCTACAAAAACAAGCTTTGTTTCTAAAGGTATTGTCCCTGCTTCACTCAAAGCGATATCCTTTTTATCGACCTCGATCTGAACCTGCCCTTTATCGAGCCCGGCTTCGGTCATATATTCCATGACAAGTTTTCTTCCTAGAGCCTCTGCGTATTCCAGAGCTTCGGGATAGCTCCCAAAGGTTTCCCTGCCCCTTGGCGAGAATAAAAGAACAAGCCTTCTCTTATCCTTTGAGTAGGTGTTTTTTATCAGGATTTCAATCCTTTTTATACCCTTGCCCACGACAGCTCCAACAGCATTTCCTACCCCGGCATATTCAGGGACTATGATGTCGGCATCGAGAATTTGCTTCAATTCTTCAATGTATGCGCCCACAGGGCCTCCTATAAGTACTACAGGAATTTTCATCCTGAACTGAGTAAACCTGTCAGAGAGGAGAATTTTTTCGATTTCGGAAGAAGGTACATCCTTCTGAATAAAAGATACCAGGTTTAAAGCCATGTTCCTTGCAACATCCTGCTTTATCTGTTTGCAGAGCTCAATATGGTCGGTCTGAGTATAGCGTTCCAGAAGCTTTGCTCCCACTTTTGAGGCTTCCCGATCCCAGGTTGTGTAGTCCCCGAGTACATGAAGGGCATCGGTCGGAGTAAAACCAATTGCCTGAATAAGGCGTTTTCTTATAAGGGAATCAAGCAAACCCGGAGATAGCTTATTCTGGGTCTCCCAGAAGATATCGTTAAGTGAGGTAGGGAAATCTCCTATCCTGTTAAAAAGTTCCTTTTCAAACTTCCCAAGGTTTGAGGGTTCAATGCCTGTCCTTATAAAGAATTTGGTAGGCTGTACGTTTTCTTCAAGGCGCATAGCCCCAGGGATTCTCCCTTTTCTCAGGGCTTCGAGAAATCCAGGATATTTTACAGCTGCAACGCAGAGTGGGATAACTCGCCTTGGACCGATATTTATCTTCATATTCCTGACCCAGACATGGCTGTCCCCACCCATTGCCGAGGTTTCCATCCGTATGGCTTTAACCTTTGTCTGCCAGCCCCCGACTACAGCTCCTTCTGCACAAAGTTCAGGAAGCCCGTTTTCGAGCATGGAAACGTCTGTACTTGTCCCTCCCACATCAATAACTGCACAGGTCTCAAACCCTGAAAGGTAAGATGCTCCTACAAGACTTGCTGCAGGGCCCGAAAAGATGGATTCGATTGGTTTTTCCAGAGCTTCGTTAATGCCCACGACCGAACCGTCACATTTGAGCATCAGCAACCTTGAATTCATTCCCCGCCTGGAGATTTCTTCTCTGATTGAGCGGATAAACTGGTCTGCAATAGGAATCAGCTGGGCATTCAGGTAGGCTGTAATTCCTCTCTCATAGGCTCCAAGGTCAAGAGAGAGTTCATGCCCGCAAACCACAGGCATTCCAGTAAGCTCCTGGATGCGGGCTTTGACTGCAAGTTCATGAGCAGGATTTCGCACACTGAAGTATGAAGAGACTGCAAAAGTTGAAACTTTATCCTTTACCCGATTGACAAAAGCTTCCACTGCACCCATATCAAGGGAAAACAGTTCGGCTCCGTGGTGGTCGTGCCCTCCTTTTACGACAGTATGGAATTCAACATGCATTTTTTCCGGGATTTTATAATCTCCTACAAGAATCAAACCTGCAGGATAGCCATTTTTTTCAAGGATTGTGTTTGTGGCAAGCGTTGTTGAGACCGAAACCATTTTTACATCTTTTAAATATTTTTCATCCAGCCCGTCTATGGAATTCCTTATTCCTTCGAGCAGGTCGGGATAGGTGGTAAGTGCCTTGCTCGAATCCATCACTTTGCCATCAGAATCCCGAATGATAATGGAATCGGTATAGGTACCTCCTGCGTCAATGCCCATGCTGTACTGCATTAAATGCCTCCTTTCGTTTTTAAAACTGGGATTCATGAGCCAGTTCATAAGATCAAAATTGTTGGAATAATATTATGATTAAAATATATAATCGTTAGTGAGTGATTGCTATGGAGCCTGAATTGAAAAAAGTGATACAATGAAGTAAAGTAACGGAACAAAAAGAAAAACTCAGGGCTCCTGCCCGAATAACAAAGTTATATGGAAGTATCCAAATTTACTTTCCATCCTGAATTTTCAAATTTGTAAATTGATTGGATTGACTTTGGAAACTGATTCATGCGTCCTCGGTTAAGTGAAGAATCGTGATAAATTGC
>DADO01000206.1:0-4047 GCA_002509325.1 Methanosarcina sp. UBA402
ACGTGCGAGGGTTCACTTCATCCCCGACCTGAAGGTCAGGGTATTCGTGGCCCTCCGCGCTCCCGTAGTAATAAACAGTATCGTGGCATATTCTATTGATTAAATTTCTGTCATGGCTTACGACCAGTACTCCGATATTGAGCTCTTCGACTATGTTTAAAACTATATTCCAGATTTGAGCTTGAGTAATAGCGTCTACCATTGTAGTTATTTCATCAGCAATTAAAAACCTGGTATTAGGGCTTAAAGCTCGAGCAAGAGCAAATCTCTGAAGCTCTCCTCCAGAAAGCTCATTGGGCCATCGATTAAGCCAGTTCTTTTTTATTCCGAATGAATCTAAGATATCCTGTGAAACAAGATGCCCTTCGTTTAAAATCTCTTTCATTTTCCATTTAGGGTTTACAGCTTTTTCCGGGTGTTGAAAGACGAGCTGGATCGGGTTATAGCCTTTTGACGGGATCTTTTTTCCATCTATACTTACTTTTCCCTGGTACTTATTTTCGTAACCAGCTAATATCTTACATAGGGTTGATTTTCCACTTCCACTGTCTCCAACCAGGCCTAATACTTCCCCGCTACCTAAAGAAATATTTACATCCTTCAAGATTAAATTATTTTTTTTATATCCAAAACTTATGTTTTCACCTTTAAGACGCATTATTGCACCTCACCATTCCCCCATTGACCTTCTTTAATTGGGGAATACCATGAGAACAGAGAGCTTTCTTTTTAGAGCATCTTTCATAAAAGATACATCCGTCAATGACTTCATCCTGAATTGGCTGATGGCCTTTGATTGCCTGGAATTTATTTTGGGGAAGGGCATTCCAGAGTGCCCGGGTATATGGGTGCCTTAAATTCTCACCATTATTTTTAAAATCTTCAACATTCGCTACTTCTAAAACCGTACCAGCATAGAATACTGCAATTTTATGAGAGATTTTTAAGGCAGCTTCTATATCATGAGTTATAAGTATCACTGCACAGCCCTTATCTGCCATGCCTTTGAAATAACTCAGAGTTTCATTCAGAGTTTTTTCGTCTAACCCAGGGGTTGGTTCATCTGCAATTACGAGCTTCGAAGAGCTTATTACGGCAGTGGAAACCAGAACTCTCCGGGCCATGCCCCCTGACAGTTCATGAGGAAGCATTCTTTCAACTTCTGGTTTTAAATCATATCTCTGAAATATTTCTCTCTGAAGTTTTTTCATTAAACCTTCATCTTTCTTTTCAACGCATCCCATTACCTGATCGGAGATTTTCATTAAAGGATCAAGATAGGTTATAGCTTGCGGAATCAGGGCTATTTCTTTACCTCTCAATTCTTCTTTTCTTTCCTGAGTAAGTTCTTTGCCATTGTATTTTATTTTACCATCGAGTTTTGCATTTGAAGGTAAAATTCCTAAAATCGCATGAGCCAGAAGACTTTTACCGGACCCGCTTGACCCTACAACCGCCAGAATCTCGCCTTTATAAGCCTGTAGGCTCAGATTAGAAATTACTTTTAACTCAGTTTGTCTAAGCCCTGAAGCATATTGAGTGAACGAAAGTGAAAGGTCTTCTACTTTTAACAGAGCCTCAGCGTTTTTCTTTTCTCCAGCATATGTTGTAAGTTTAGTGATTAACTCCTTTTTAGTGTTAATTTTAACTTTATTTCCCATACTTCACACCCTTTTAATGCAAATTTAACAAATTTTTGACCGAATTTATTTTGATCTAACGAATTTTTAATCAAAAGCATTTGGATTGAACGCATTTTTTAATCTAGCACGTTTTTTATTGAATGTATTTTTGACCGAACGAGTTTTTAATCCAACATATCATTAACTTAATACTTTTATGAAGCCGGTTTCAGCTTCAAAGTATGGCTATTGGACAAAAAGTTTCTTTTCGTTCAATATCTGGTGAAATTCATTCATGTGCATTTTTCGGATTTATTAACTTTCCTAAATTTTCTCCAATCAGATCAAATGCCAGGACTACAATTAAAAGTGATAACCCCGGGAAAAATGCAAGCCACCAGTATCCTGCTGAGAGATACCTCATAGACTCTGACAGGATTATGCCAATTGCCGGTTCGTGTGGGGAGAGCCCAAAACCCAAAAATGTGACTGAAGCTTCATGTAAAATCGCGTGTGGAAACATCAAAATCGTACCTAACAGTATCTGGGGAACCAGATGAGGCAAAATGTGTTTTGTGGCTATCCACAATTTTGACCTGCCAAGATTCCTGGAGATATGAATGTATTCCTGGGTTTTCAGCTGCTTGATTTCTGCTCTTACAACCCTTGTCAAGCTCGGCCAATGCGTTAATGCAACTCCGATGATGACTCCTTTTACTCCCCCTCCCATTCCTATGGAAATGAGAATTATTAAAAGAAGATGCGGAATTGAAAGAAAGAGGTCTACCAGCCAGGACACAAAGGTGTCTGCAGTTTTTCCTGTACTTGAAAGTAGTCCTAAAAATATGGTCAGTACAGTACTGATTGTAGAAGCAAGGCCTCCAACTAATATACTTAAGCCCAGTCCTTCCAGAGTCCTTACAAACATATCTCTTCCCATCCAATCAGTCCCGAACGGATGTTCCAGAGAAGGGGAAAGGTTTTTGGAGCCAAAATTGGTCTGTAACGGTTCCCCGCCTAAATACACGCTGGAAACCACAATTGCAAGCAATAAAAGTGAGGTTGAACCTATTATCAGAAGGGTTTTCTGCCTTAGATTTAAACCCCGGAATAGTCCCCTGTTAACTGTTGCGAGAGCAGTACTCATATTGATGCCTCCTGTTGTCTTATCCTGGGATCAACGAATTCATAGATAATATCGGCAATCAGGTTTCCGAAGAAAACAAATAAAGTACTGAAGATAACTATTCCCAGAAGCAAAGGTACATCCGATCTTAATCCTGCTGCAACTGCAGCCTGTCCGATTCCAGGATATGAGAAAACCTGTTCAACCAGGACTGTTCCTCCAAACAATTCACTGAATCCTAAAAACTGCAGAGTAATGGCAGGAAGTGCAACATTTCGAATTCCATGCCTTAATACCAGATCAAGTCCTTTTTCACCTCTTGCTTTTGCAAATAATACATAGTCACTGGATAGGACTTCTATCAGTTTTTCTCGAGTGAACATTGTAATTTTGGCAACGTCTAATAAACTCAAGGTTAGCGCAGGCAGAATTAAACGCTTAAACCAATCAAAAAATGTCACGTTGTCAGCTGTAACCCCTATAGGTACACTTAATCCTATTGGGAACCAGCCCAAATATACCGAAAACACCATCAGAAGCACCAGTGCTAACCAGAATGTCGGGGCGGCAGCCAAAGCATAACAATAAGTTTTTATTGCCTTATCTATCCATGTTCCTTGCTTCAGGCCTGCTATTATTCCTAAAACAAAACCTAGAATTCCTGCAAAAAGCCATGAAATTCCCATCAGGACCAGAGAAGCTGTAAATCTTTCTTTAATAACATCAATTACAGGCGTTCTATAGATCAATGAAATCCCAAAATCCCCTCTAACAATATCCCCGGCCCAGTTCAGGAATTTTTCCTGCGGAGGCGTGTTAACCCCCCAATACTCTTCAAGTTTAGCTTTGTGTTCTGCAGTTACTGGCATTTCCCCAATATACGCTCTAACAGGATCAATAGGTGAAGATTGAATAAGCATGAAACTTGCAAAACAAACTACAATCAAAAGACTTGCCAATCTGAGGGTCTTTTTTCCTATGAAACCCGCTATTTTTCCATTGTTTAACATGTTACTCCCTCATACATCAATTATTATTACAATGACGTATTTTTAACACAATTATGAATTTAAACACAATTACGAATTTAAACACAATTACAAGTCTATGAACAAACATTTTCGAGAGGTTTAAGACATTCTAGTGTTATTTTAAATCCGGAGAAGGTCAAATCTGTTAAAATAGACGCTTTTTACATTTTCCAATCATTCTCGTAAATTCCAGTGATGAAATAAAAAGAAAGGAAAAAGTGAGTGACTGAACCTGCAACATCAGAATTACAGGATCAGTTATTCACTA
>DADO01000206.1:4306-6529 GCA_002509325.1 Methanosarcina sp. UBA402
AGGATCAGTTATTCACTAATTATAGGATCAGTTATTCACTAATTATAGGATCAATTCCTCATTTCGAGGTCGAGTTGGTTGCGCTTACTCTTTTCCATTCGTAGATATTTCCTAAAATATCTGCTCCTGCGTTTCTTTGTGGAGTTCCAATATCCAGGGTTTCATCCGACATATACAGGTAATCAATTGTTACTAACCATAACCAGGTCGCATCTCCTGCAGGTCCAAACCCGGTGTTTCCATCATATGCAGCTAACTGCCAGTATTTTGTAGCCTGGTCCTGGTCTGTAGCCCTTAGAGCTGCTTCTAAATACCCGTCTACGACAGGGTTATTGTAAAGCCCGGGATTTTTATATGTGTCATCAGCTTCTTTGCTGTGATACTGCAGATATAGATTAAAGGTGTCTATACTGCTGTAAGCGTATAAAACGGCAGAACTGTATTGATTAGCATATATTTCATCCCAGCTTGTGCCTACAAGGTCTATCTTTATACCTAAGTCTCTTGCCTGTTCGCTTACGGCTACGGATAGAGCTTGCCTTGTCTGGTCTGAGGAAGAATAGTATAGTTTAAACTGGGCTTTAGTTCCGTTCTTTTCCCGGATCCCGTCGCCGTCAGTGTCTTTCCAGCCTGCGTTTTCCAATATCTTTTTAGCTTCTTCAACATTCGAATCCTTGATTCTGGCTTCGGGGTTTCCAAACTCCCGCTGGTCTACTCCAGTGTATTCTACATCTCCTTTTCCATATATTACTCCTTCAAGCAGAGCTTTTCTATCAATGCCGAGGTTTAAGGCTTTTCGGATCGCTATGTCTGCTGTGACATTGTTGCCTATAGGATCTCCCTTAAGGCTTTTTTCACCAGTATTATTCTGCATAGGGAAGGAAACTCCCTGTGCCCTTGCGGCCGGAAGAGATATTAGATTATATCCGTTTACAGTCTGGTTTGCATAGCTGATTTCGACCTCAGCTATGTCTACGTCCCCGGATTTTACAGCTGCAAACGCAGTATCTTTATCCAGGAATAGCATGGTTATTTTCTTAAAGTAGGGTTTTTTCCCATAGTAATCTTCGTTTAATTTGAAGATCGCCTGCTGCCCTTTATCCCATTGTACGAACTTATACGGCCCTGATCCGATTGGATTGGACCCGTAGGTTTCTTTTCTATATGCATGTTCTGGCACAATCCCAACGTATCTGAGTCTCCAGATGAAACTAGATTGAGGCTCTTTTAATTCGAATTTAACCGCAGTATCATTTATTGCCGTAGCTTTTTCGAGGTTACTCATATCCAGCTCGGAATTGCTACCAATTGCGGTATTGAATGTAAACGCCACGTCCCTGGCTGTTAAGTTCTCCCCGTCTGTGAACCTTACATCATCTCTTATATGTACAGTCCAGGTTTTCCCATTCGAACTGATAGAATAATTTGTAGCAAGATCATTTATTATGCTTCCATCGTCAGCCGATTTAAAAAGAGT
Organism: Methanosarcina sp. UBA402; assembly: GCA_002509325.1. Classification (GTDB taxonomy): domain Archaea; phylum Halobacteriota; class Methanosarcinia; order Methanosarcinales; family Methanosarcinaceae; genus Methanosarcina. Next base: position 5,784 of record DADO01000206.1, read on the forward strand.
ACTTTGTACCAATGGCTCAAAATTTACATGACCGCATCCCCATCCTAGAAGAGGGTCAAATCCAGTTTCTGGTTCTCCTGTATGCGAATTTACATTCACCACCAGTTCATCAGAGCCCTGAGAAGCTAATTCGCCAGAGTCCGGAAATGTCGAGCTGACTGGCTTATCCACAGACATTAATATAAAAACACTCAATATAATTATGATTACTGCCCCTGCCAGTAAATATTGTTGGTTTTTCTTAATTTAGACGCCTCCTCTATTTTACCAGAGTCCTGAACGTTTAAGCAAGAATTGAACTATTTAATAAATGTTTTAACTGTTATAGTAATCCGAGGAATTTCCTTTAATTAATATTTTTTAGGCTAAAGAGGACAATGAAATGTTATTTTTTATGATAAAATTATGACTATTTAATTAAAACAATTTTACTATATATACATTCCGAAATATGTGTGTTACTAATTCTTAGTTTTAAATAGTTTAGTGTTACTAAAGGGGGGACTCTACTTATTTTCTTATATCTTTAATCGTAGAACATAGAGTATGGAAAAATGTATAAAATAAAAAAACTGAGAAGAAGGGAAAGAAGAAAACGGTAATCAAAAATCAGGAAAAGGGACGACAGTAATCTAAAAATAAAGAATGAAAAAACAGTAATAAAAAAATTATGAACGGAAAAAACAGTAATAAAAAAATTATGAACGGAAAAAACAGTAATAAAAAAATCAAATTGCGGGCGGCCA
>DADO01000169.1 GCA_002509325.1 Methanosarcina sp. UBA402
AATTGAGATAGCTGAATAGTTACCTACAACAATAAGTACAGCTACAATAAGTACAGCTACAATAAGTACGGCTACAATAAGTACGGCTACAATAATAACTACAACTGCGATTACAATTGAAACTACAATTTATAATTATAATTATAATTAGTCTTTTCGGAACTTTTTAAAAGGAGCCGCTACAATAAGTAACCAAATAACGGAGTTTCAATATGGACGAAGAAATTGATGAACTTGACGCTTATTTCGACAAAAAAGGTGAGCTAACTGAAGGCGAGGCTGTTAAAATGGAACATGTGATAATGGAAAAAGTTTCCATAAATCCTGCAAGAAGAAAGCTTCTCCGGATTGTCGGAGTTTTCGGGAAGACGGAAGAACAGCTAAAGGAAGAATCCGGATTAAACGATTTCTTCTTTAAGTTCCATATGGATTTCCTGCTAAAGGAAGGTTTCTTGAAATTAGAAGAAGGAATGTACCGCCTGACTGATACCGGAATTTCTCTGCACGATTCAGTGTGCTGAATTAACATCTTTTCAATTTTCTCATTATATATAACTTTCAATAATGTAGTTTTTAGTAGCCTGGTAGTTAACTCAATCCTGATTTTGAAGGTTGTCTTTTGCTAAAAAGCGATAAGTTTTTATGGTTATCTTGTTTATGGCGTTATGATCTAACTTTTCGATATTCTATGGAAGTTTCAAAAACGTCCTGTCTAATTTCCAGGTTATCGAACAATAAAAAGGAGTGTGAAAAAATATGCCAGCAATAGTTAATGCAGATGAATGTTCAGGATGCGGAACCTGTGTAGACGAATGTCCCTCTGAAGCAATTACCATTGATGAAGAAAAAGGAATTGCAGTAGTCGACCAGGACGAATGCGTGGATTGCGGCGCATGCGAAGAAGCGTGCCCGAGCCAGGCAATTAAAGTAGAAGAGTAAAACGGTAACCAGTTGGAATAATCTATTTATTCCACTTTTCTTTTTCCTTTTTATCAATTAATTTTTTTCTCCGGAGGTAGCTTTTTAGATGGTAGCAATTAAAGCGGGTATTTTAGGCGCCACAGGCGCTGTAGGGCAGAGATTTGTAGAGAGACTTGCAAACCACCCCTGGTTTGAGATTACAGCCCTTGCAGCGTCCGAGAGAAGCGCCGGCAAAACGTATAAAGAAGCCGCAGGCTGGAAGTTAGATACAGCTATGCCGGAAAGCGTTGAAAATATCGAAGTTGTCCCTGTAGACCCAAAAGCCGTAGATGCGGATGTGGTTTTCTCGGCACTTCCTGCAGACCTTGCTCTGAAAGTAGAATCGGAATTTGCGAAAGCCGGTTTTGCAGTGGCAAGCAATGCCTCATCCTATAGGATGGAAAAGGATATTCCTCTTGTAATCCCTGAGGTAAATCCAGAGCATCTTGGGCTCATCGAAGTCCAGCAGGATACAAGAGGATGGGACGGATATATCATTACAAACCCCAACTGCTCCACAATTGTCATGACCCTTACCTTAAAGCCTCTTATGCAGTTTGGGCTCGAAACCGTACAGGTAGCCACAATGCAGGCGATCTCAGGGGCAGGGTTTTCTGGAGTTGCCGCAATGGCAATCTATGACAATGTAATCCCTTACATTGGAAGCGAAGAAAAGAAGATGGAGATTGAACCCTTAAAACTCCTTGGAGAGTTTAACGGTTCTGAAATCGTGCCAGCTGATCTGAGGATCAGTGCTTCCTGCCACAGAGTTCCTGTTATTGACGGGCATACCGAAGCCATCTGGGCTGGAATGAGGGATAAACCGACACCTGAAGATGTAAGGGAAGCCTTTCTGAACTTTGACCCCAGGCTTGGAGAACTTCCATCCGAACCTAAAAACCCTATAATAGTAAGAGACGAAGTCGACAGACCTCAGCCGCGTCTTGACCGCAGCATGGGAAACGGCATGAGCGTCTCAGTGGGCCGTATAAGAGAAGGAATCAGGTACATCGCAATGGGGCATAACACCATCCGCGGAGCCGCAGGGGCAAGTATTCTGAATGCGGAACTTCTGCATTCAATGGGTAAACTCTAAATCCGGGAGAGTTTAGAAACGAAATAAGTTTAAAAGTAAGACGAGTTTAAAAGTAGAATAGGATTAAATATAAAATAAAATAAAATAAACTAAAATAAAATAAAAAGTAAAAGCCTCACAGATTAAAGCTTTTGCTTTATCATTTTACCTTTTAAATCTGTATTTCAAAAAAGGATTTAAACGAGCAATTCTTCGATTTTCACTTCCTCGTATATTTCACTTTCCTATTCTTTGAGAATTTCAGGAGAAAAGCCTTCTTGCAGCTTCTTCTGCCTTCCTCATAACTTCTTTTACAGGGACCCCACTTGTTTTTGCGATTTTTTTGCAGTCCTCAAACTCAGCCGAGATATTGAGCAGGATACCCTCAGAATCTCTGGCGATCTTGACCGCAGCTTCATATACCTGCCCTTCAACCTCAAATTTAACTAATTCTATTCCTCTAGCAGCCATCAACCTGTGCCGGGTAGGGATAACTCTCACTCCCAGAGACCCTGTTTCGATAATTATTTTCCTGGCTAGTTTTGCAGTATCTTCGGGTTTTGCAATAACTTTGATAATATGAGCTGGGCGGCTTTTTTTCATTGTTGCCGGGAGAATTGCAACATCTCTAGCCCCCATAGCAAGTAGCTCGTCGAACAGATTACCCAGGACTTCTCCACTCACGTCGTCAGCATTGGTCTCGAGCACCTCAATAATATCAGGAATCAGGCAGGAATCAAGTTCTGACACCATTCCCTGAAGTACGTTGGGTCCGGCAAGATCGGAATCTCCAGCCCCGTAACCTATGGAAAGCACCCTGCCCTGAGGAAAAACTTCCAGAGGTCTTGCAAAATGGGCAAGAATTGCGGCTCCTGTTGGAGTAAGGAGCTCCTTTTTCTCAATGCCTCCTCTGAAATAGAATTTTCCTCTCCTGAGAAGCTCAAGGGTTGCCGGAGCTGGCACAGGCAGAACTCCATGTGCACATTCTATTGTTCCGCTGCCCACATTTATAGGAGTACAGTAAACAGAGTCGCAGTTAAGGAAATGGATAGCTGCTGAAGAGCCTATTATATCAGCAAGGGCATCACTTTGCCCGACCTCGTGGAAATGAAGATTCTCAAGGTCAGGCTGCCCGTGAACTGAAGCTTCGGCTTCAGCCAGCTTTAAGAAAATGTCAAGAGCACTTGCTTCCACATTGGGAGGTAGTTTCGCAGCCTTTACCACATCCATAAGTTCCGAATATGTGCGGACAGGTTCTTTTTCAGGCACGTTTATCCGGACATCCAGGGCTCTTATTCCTTTTTTTACAACTTCTCTTATATCCACGGATACCTCGACAGAAGCCTCTATCAGTTCTTTAACTGTTTTTCGGTCAGCTCCAAGGTCGAGAGTACATCCGAGGATCATATCCCCTGCTGCCCCTGAAAAAGGATTGAATACAAGTGCTTTCATAAAAATCCTTCCTGCATTTTAATTTCTTTCCTTTCCTTCTCTTTCCTTTTCTTTATTATTCTTTCCTTTCCTTTTAATTACCCAGTTACTCTCCTTCCTGATCTGTCCGGGCTTCCTTGCTGCTAGTGCATGCAGCCGCAATCATATTTGCGATCCTTGCAGCATACGCTCCCGCAACAAACCCTGCATCAATATTTACAACTGCAAGTGTGGAACAGGACTGGAGCATTGCCATCAAGGCAGCTTTCCCTCCCCCGCCTGCTCCATATCCTGTCGAAACCGGAAGCCCAATTACAGGTACGTCAACTAATCCTGAAACTATTGTAGGAAGTGTTCCTTCCCTTCCGGCTGCGACCACGATCGCTCCAGGCTTTATGGCTTTCAATTTGTGTAGTGCTGGGATCAGCCTGTGGATTCCTGCAACTCCCACATCATAAACCGTAACCGTCTCACAACCCATTTCCGAGGCTACAACTCTGGCTTCTTCCGCAACCGGGATGTCTGCCGTGCCTGCCGAAACGATCCCTACGACGCCGCCGGTTCTGGGGGCAGGCGTGCCGTCATGGATAACAACTGTGCGGGCTCTGCTGTTCCACTCAAGTTTATCCTGGCCGAAAGCCTGCTTTAAGGCTTCGACATGCTGTGGCGAGACCCGCGTAATAAGGGCTCTTTTGCTCTCTGCAACCATGACCCTGGCAATTTCCACCACGTCCTCAGGAGTCTTACAGTCGGCAAGAACAGCTTCGATTACCCCTGTTCTGTTTCTTCTATGAGAATCAATTTTTGCTATATCCGTATAGGAGACAAATCCCAGGCTTCGAGCCTGCTGTTCAGCAGTCTCAAGATCCATTTTGCCTTCCTTAACAGCCCTAAGTATATCAATAAGATCCATGTACCATCCTGCACGAAAAGATTTGCCTGCTTTAAAAAACAATAAGTTTAAACAATAAGTTTAAACAATAAGTTTAAACAATAAGATATCAACAAGAATTTATTGGTTTGCGGGTCTTTAGGATCTCTCGTTATATGGGATTTTTGGTGACATTAGGAAAAAGTGTTCAGCGATACATTTAAAAATTCGAATTGTTAATGTGTAGAGATCATCATGCTCATAGTACTTTCGTTAGGCGGTTCAATTCTCGCTAAAAATCTTGATCCGGATCGTTTTTTAAAATATGCAGACGTTCTCCGAAAGCTCTCGAAGAAACATACCCTACTTGTGGTAGCTGGAGGAGGAGAAGCAGCACGAAATTACATTGAAACTGCAAGGGCAGCTGGCGCCGATGAAGTAACGTGCGACTATATAGGCATTGAAATCACTCGCCTCAATGCACGCCTGCTTGCTGCAGCCCTCGGGACCGATGCCTCTCCAGAAATCCCGACAAACTATCTGGAAGCCGCAAAGGCGATACGTCCCGGAAAAGTAGTTGTCATGGGAGGAGTTACCCCTGGTCAGACCACGGATGCAGTAGCTGCGATTCTTGCGGAGTTCCTGCGGGCAGACCTGCTGACAATTGCAACATCGATTGACGGGATTTATTCCTCTGACCCTAATTGTGATCCTTCGGCAGTGAAATATGACAAAATCTCTCCTGAGAAACTAATAAGCATAGTTATGGCAATTGAGATGAAAGCAGGCTCAAAATCCCCTGTTGACCCTGTAGCCGCAAAAATTATCGAACGCTGCAAACTCGACGCTCTTGTTATGGACGCGCGGGACCCTGCCATGCTTCGAGAGGTTCTCGATGAAGAAGTAGTCAAAAAATCACCTATATCCTGTGGGACCTGGGTTACGACAAAAATATAAAGGCTCAGATTAAACTCAGATTAAATATAGAGTTTCGACATACGTTCCAATTAGAGAAAACCGGCCGGAATGCCGATTCAGGCTTGCTGAGTTTTCTATTCTGAAGTTTCTGAGAAGGAGGGTACAGGTTGAACCTGCCTGAAAAAAAGAGTTCTTATAAATACACAGGTTTTATTTCTCGTGTTTTTACCATTCTTCTATTTCTGACCATAGTCTGCGCTGAACTCAGTCCTGCTTTTGCAGCAGTTGATAAGGTAGCCCCTCAAGAGGAAAGGCAGCAAGATGCCGTTATCACGGATTTTTTCTCAGACTATGTGCTCTCGGATGCTACAGTTCGGTTTGAGCAACCTCTTGAAAATGCCTCTCTTATTTTTACTTTGAGTTCAGGGAAGAAACTGTTGAAATCGGAATCCTTCCTCCTGGGCCCTGTGGAAAAAGGACAGGTAGTTACAAAAGTCCTGTTCTGGGGAATTAAAGAAGATTTAGGAAAAGATAGGGACTCTTACACAGCAAGGATTTTTGTGAATAACGGCAGCGAACCCCTCGTATATAGAGATCTTTCTTTTTCCTACCGAAATCCCACTCTTTCAAAGCTTAAACTTGTGGACTTTTCGGCAGATTCCGAGAAAGCTTCGGTTTTGATGACTCTTGCCAACCCTGCTGGTTTCGGGAGTATACAACTGCCTGAGCCCGGCATGGTAGACCTCGATCTTAAGCTCCTTTCGGGCACAGAGATCATATATTCTGAAAACCAGAAGAATATCCCTGTTACAAGCACCTATTATAATGCAAGTTACTGGCCTTTCTTGCTTGAGAAAGATAAAAACTACACTGCTCTTCTGAAGGTTCACTCTCACTCCCCTGACATTACCACAGCCTACAGATCGGATTTTGGAGCCGAAGAAAAAGTAGAAATTATTGATCGGGACATTGATGTGGATGAATACGGGGCAAGTGTCACTATTATTGGAAGATCCCAAGTGCCTTTTGATGGGATTATAAGAGTTGTACTGACTTCTAAAGAAGGAAAAGTACAGGCTTTTGAAGAAACTGTAGACCTTCTGACTGCGGGAAAAGAAGATACGGTAGGCATAATCTGGCAAGGAGTCCCGAAGGGAGATTATAATGTGAAAATTTATGTGCAGAACCAGGAGGGAGAAATCCTGGACACTCATGAAACGGTTCTCAGGGTTTTTGAGCCAGTAGCCAAAACAAGTTCTGTTGAAGAATCCCCAGACATTGGTTTTCTTGCAGAACTGGGAATTTTCCTTTGCGCTGGACTCCTTTCTGGAAGAAAAGGAAATAAAAATCCCTGAAAGCTTTGAATGTTTCAAAACTTTAGAATTTGAACGCGGAACCATCATGTTAGACCTCATCATCCGAAACATAATGAACAGGAAGGTCAGGAGTGGGCTGACAGTCTGTGGAATTGCTCTTGGGATTTTTGCTGTTATCGTTATGGGAGCTATGTCCGAGAACTTTCACCAGACCTTTGAGCGCTCCATGAGTGTGACCAGCGATAAGATCCGGGTCTTTGCCGAAAGCGGAGTCTTTGGAGGAGGACTCACGGATAATAAAGTGAGCGATGTACTCCGGGTAGCCGGGGTAAAAGATGCGTATGGAATTTTAATGACCACCTTTGACGAAGATAAAATGGGAATGACCGGAAAACAAATCCTTGGCATCCCCCCGGAAAAGTCCAGTGTTGCCCTTTATCCCGTGGAGCTGAAAGCAGGCCGTTTCCTCAATCCTGGGGATTCTTATAATGTTGTTGTCGGAAGCAACATAAAAAGGGAATATAAACTCCAGATAGGGAGCAAGTTTGAGATCCATGATAAGTATTTTACCGTTGTAGGAATCCTGGATTACACGGGCTCGATTTTTGACAATGCGGTAATTATACCTCTTGAAACTGCTCAGGATCTCTACGATGTGGGCAATTCAGTTTCCTATATCTTTGTAGTGCCTGATGAGCGGGTGGATACTGAAATGCTCTCCAAACGCATAGAATTGAGCGTAAAAGGTACAAGCACCCTTTCTCCGGGAGAGCTTGAAGTACAGGCAAGGCAGTCCTTTATGATTTTCAGCGTAATCACTATTAGCTCAGGGCTCCTTGCAGCAATTATAGGCGGGCTTTGCGTGATGAATACCATGCTGATGTCCGTTACCGAGAGGACCAGAGAATTCGGGATTTTAAAAGCTATTGGAGCCGAAACAAGGGATATTTTACTCCTCACGCTTGGGGAAGCCTCATTTATGGGCTTTTTCGGTGGGATTCTCGGAATTCTTATAGGTACCGGGGCTGTTTATATCATGAATGCCTGGCTTGCGAATACGAGGATAGTGCTTTTCCTGATAACGCCCAGGCTTCTTGTAATTGCCATGCTTTTTGCCATATTGATAGGTGCTTTTTCAGGGCTTTATCCTGCATACAGAGCCTCGAAAATGAGCCCTATGGAGGCTTTGAAGCATGCATGAAATGGGAATTAAAGGGAAAGGACTAAAAACCCCAAATAATCAGAAAGAAGACAAAATTAGGAGTAATTTGAGAAATGAAGAGCAGAAAATCATAATGCAGGTTGAAAACCTTTCTAAAACTTATTACCAGGGTAAAATCCCTGTCCATGCCCTTCGCTGCGCCTGCATAACCGTAAGAAAAGGGGAACTTCTTGCGATAATGGGGCCTTCAGGTTCCGGAAAATCAACCCTTCTTGCCCTTATAGGCACACTTGAAAAAGCCACGGACGGAAAAATTATCCTTGACGGGACAGACCTCACATCTGTGCCTGAAAAACTGCTTCCCCGCGTGAGAAGGGAAAAAATAGGCTTTATTTTCCAGCACTATAACCTTATCCCGACCCTTTCTGCGCTTGAAAATGTGGAGCTTTCCATGCGCTTTTCCAGGATGCCAAAAAAAGAAAGGGTAGAAAGGGCAGCGGCACTGCTCGAAGAACTTGGACTTGGGGGTCGGCTTTCCCATAAGCCTTCAGAATTATCGGGAGGGGAACAGCAAAGAGTCTCTATTGCCAGGGCACTTGCTAATAAGCCTGCTGTTATTCTGGCTGACGAACCCACAGGCGAAGTGGACAGCAAAACCAGGGACTCGATTGTGCGGGTCTTTAAAGAGTTGAGTGAAAAAGGGCAGACCATTCTTGTTGTGACGCACGACCCTGAGGTTGCAAAAGAATGTTCAAGGATACTCAGGATTACGGACGGGGTTATCAAGGATAATTGAAGGTACTGAAAAACACTTAAAGACCTGATAAAAATAAATAAAAAAGTATAAAAATTAAAAAATTGTTTTAAACTTCTCCAAGCTCCCAGCCCAGATGCTCTTTTATAACCGTATAAGCCATTGCAGGCGGGATGATTCCAATATCGGTTACGATCATATCTATATATTCGGCAGGAGTGAAGTCAAAAGCCGGATTTCTTACCTGCACATGAGAAAGCTCTGAGATAACGGCAGGGTCTACGACTTCTTCTGCAGCTCTTTCTTCGATTTCTATGGGGTTTCCGACAATCGTGCTCGGGCTAAACTTGAAGGTTTCGGCAGCGACCATAAAACTTTTTCTGGCTTCATGGGCGGCAAGCGCAAGTTGAGAGGTTCCAATCTTGTTTACTAGGGCGCCGTTAGCCGCAATAGCATCAGCCCCAACAACGACCTTATCCACATCTTTCATGTAATAGCGCACCGCAGAATCCACGATCAGGGTTGTCGGGATCCCGAAATCGTTGAGGTGGCGGATTGTCAACAAGCCCTGGCGCCTGGGACGGCTTTCGGTGGAAATTACCGAGATGTCCTTTCTGTCTTCAAAGGCTGTGGTGATGATAGAAAGAGCAGCATGGGAATTGCAGTGGGTCATAATAACGTCTCCGTCCTGAATTCTTCTTGACCCAAATTTTCCGATATTCCCAAGGGCCCGATCAGCTCCCTCAATGAAACGGTTTGCGTTTTCAATGATTTCCTGCCTTGCTTCCTCCACGTTTGCTGAAGAATATCTTGAAGAGAGTTTTACGGCATTCGGGAGGGAAACAGCGGTCGGGCGGGTACTTATAAGGTAATTTGAAACTTCCTTTATCCTGGCACTGAATTCTTCCATTGAAGCTGCGTCCAGTCCTGCAGCATAATTCCTTATAGCTTCGGCAGCAGCTTTTGCAATCCTACCTGCGCCCCGGATTTCCATTGTCCGGATTTTTTCTGCGGTTTCCTGAACTTTTTGCATAGTATAAAGGATAGTGGGGGTGAGATTTATAATTATCTTCTAGCTGTCCAGGAGTCTGTATTCAGGAGGCTGCCTCAAAAATAAATTCAGATTTTGGTTATTTTATCGGAGATCTTCCTGTAGTAAGCAAAAAGATCTTCTCCCCACTGAAGGGCAACCGGGTCAAAGCACAGAACATCTTCTTTATGGTCAAAAGTGCCGTCAGAAAAAGGCAGGGTAAGAGAGAGAAATCTGTCAGTAACTACATGGGAAAGTTCTATTTTTTTGCTGCAGACGTAGAAACTCACATTCTCGAATCTAAGGAATTCGCTCAGTTCGGCTCCGTACTCTTCTGTTGTCCTTTCATAAACCGGGCGGGTCACAAGGAGGGAAATTTCAGCCCCCCTTTCTGCAAAAGTAAGGAAAAGAGATGGATAATCAGGGTGAAAAATTGAGGCAATGCCCTTTATTTTTTTTGACACCATAAGGTTTTCCACAAACTCCCTGTGAGGTTCAAAGAGGCGTGTCCTGTCAGGAGGTTCGGAAAACGTACAGTTGGCGAGTTCTCCGATCCTTCCCCGCAAAGGAGCAGGTATGGACTCAACGGCGTGGTTTGCCCAATATTCATATTTACTTCCGAAGACTGATAATACATCTATTATTGGTTGCATTTTGCCAGCTACCGCTATCCCAAGAGGAGACAGGCTGTAAATGTTGCCTGCCTTTAAGACCAGGGAGTTATCTCTCAATCTTTTTATTTGAGGGAGAATTGCCACCAGACCTACATTCAAGTCTTTTCTAATCTCTGAGATCGATTTTGGTTCATCTTTCAAAAATAATATAAGATCTTTCCTTTTCTCAGAGAGGAAAATCAATTCTAGAAGCTGGCGGTTCATGTTTTTGATATATATGCAGCTACCTGATAAATATATTCCTAATTTTGCAATTGTATTTATCCTGAAAATCACAACATTTAACATAAACTTGATAAAGCCTTAGTAAATATTTAGCAATTGATAAAATATAGACTCCCCCAACACCATAATAAACTTATCCAAGTGCTATAAGGGATACAGAGTGCGCAGGATAGTTATTTAGTCCAATGAACCGGATTTTGAGGTTGTTAAATAATTTAACGCGAAGCAAATTTTAAAGTCGTATAGGTTATATACCTCTATAACATAAAGAGAAAGTCAACGATTAAGAGTTAAGGGGTTTTTCTTAATCGTAGGGGTTGAATCACGCAATTGGGAGCCTATCAGAGGTGGCAAAGGGCTCCCAATTATAATGATTATTACTGGAGAACTAGTTGTTATTATTGGTAATAAGGATAAGGTGGTTTACTCTCGATTTGTATCATATTATTGAATTGAACCAGGCTCAAAAATTTTTAGGCTTTTCGCTATTTCATATGGGCAACTCAAATTAAAGTTTCCCTAATTTTAAATAGAT
>DADO01000155.1 GCA_002509325.1 Methanosarcina sp. UBA402
GGACATAATCTGATAAGCGGATAAAATCCGATAAATGGACATAATCTAATAAATGGATATAAATTTGACAAATCAATGTAAATCAATGTAATAAATAGATACTGCTTTCGGCAGGTAAACATATAGTCACGCCTATAATTGCTGCAATAAAAACCACTTTGTATCTCATCTAATAGTTGCATTATTTAGCCTCTTTACGTCTGGTGGAAAGGGTACAAACCTGGCTACTGGAAACCCCATCCAAAGGCATGGGGCATACAGTTCACTTCATATGCGCAACTACAGTTTGAACATTTATAAATATCAATTCTAATTTTTCCACGCTCTTTTTGGGTATTTATTGTGATCATTCAGGACCGTGGAATTATTTCGTTTAGGACAAAATTGAGAAGCTTTTCTACGAAAAAATTCCTTCTATGCTGTGTTGAGAACTATTGTCACAATTGCTGAAGATTTCCAGAGAAATGGGTAGCTCGGAAAAAATTATTAAGGTTAAGGTTTATTGTTATTATGTTATCATTATTAGTCTACGTCGTAATATTGTTACTATGTATGAAATTTATGTATAAAATTATACATTTGAAATGAAAGTGCTTTCAAGTATTCTTATTTCTTTGTGCCTGTTATTTAAAGAATTTAATATTCGTTTAGGTAATGATTTGCACTTACTTACATCACTGAATTTTGAATTGAGTAGGATATCTTAGAAAAATGGGATGCGTAATTTGAGACTCTCTAAAATAACAAGGAGTAAAACACATGTCCAAAAAAGTCCTTATCTTAACAGGCGATTGCGCCGAGGATTATGAGGTTAAGGTACCCCAGCAGGCGCTTCAGATGTTGGGCTACCAGGTGGATGTAGCGGCACCCAACAAAAAAACTGGTGATATGCTGCAGCTGGTCGTACATGACTTCACAACGCTCGATACCTATATTGAGCATCCAGGACACCGTATTCCGGTAGATGTATCCGTCGCTGAAGTAAATGTGGATGACTATGCAGGTTTGGTTGTTCCTGGCGGCAGAGCCCCGGAATACATCCGTATGTATGATGACACCATTAAAATCGTACAGGATTTCTTTGCGGCCGGCAAGCCTGTCGCAGCCATCTGCCATGGCCTGCAGCTTCTGGCGGCAGCTAAAAACTTGGAAGGCTATCGAGTAACATCATACCCAGCGTGTGCTACGGAATGCCGGTTAGCCGGTGCCGATTGGCAGCCAGAACCAGTAATTACAGACAAAAACCTGGTAACAGCTCAAGCCTGGCCTAATCACCCAGCCTGGTTAAGAGCCTTTGTTGAATTACTCGGTGCAAATATAAGAATTTAAAATATTTCTTCGTAGATATAATTTATCCAAAGTTGCCTTAAATATGGTAGAGAATGACTAAAAATTCACTAGGTTTTAATTCTCCCCGAACATGATGAATCTCGTTGATTCTCTGCCGAAAATAATCCCCTTATCCCAAGACAGAATTCGGGCTTTACTATGAATTATAGTTTTGAACGTAACATTTACACTTAACCTTGCAAATGAACCAGAAACACAGCGCATAGGGTTTATAGAATAGGGCATTTCGATTTCAAGTGTAATTCTTTGCGTAGATAAGCTATAGTCCGTTGATAGAATTAAAAACAAATTTTGATTTGGATTTGATTAATTAATACTTTATTTTTGGAGAGTGCTTTTGAAGGGGATTTTTTAAGAGGAGGACTGACGGGAAATCGGGACGTTATTCAGAATTGGGGCAAAAGCCTCCGTTTACCCGGATATAGGTACCCGTATATAGGGAGAAATAAATTAGATTTTTGGCCTTATTTTTAAAAAGTAAAAATTCTCGTACATATATCTTTCCGGCAAAACCGGAAAAAATTCTGTAAAAATCGTGCACATAAGAAAAAAACTTAGTGTGGATTTGCAGAAATTCCAGGAGAAAAAATGATCTTGCCATAAACTATTTATAGTATAGCTATAATTAGAGGGTTGCACCGGTGTGAGAGGTGCTCCCTGATGCAGCGGGGCAGCAGGGTGGCATGAAAAATCTCCAGGGTGTAAAGAAGTAAATTAGAGAGTAAGTAACTGGGCCCGTAGCTCAGTCAGGCAGAGCGACTGGCTTTTAACCAGTCGGCCTAGGGTTCAAATCCCTACGGGCCCGCCATGTTCTTTGTTATACCCGGCGGAAAGGCCATTCACGGGGAAAGTTAATCAAGTTTTTTGAATACTTTATTTTTGGAGGAAAGGATTTGACAAAATTCAGCCTGCTCGATCATGAGTCGGTCCCCAAACATGAAATCATGTCTGAGGGCGAGTTAAAGCCTGTTTTAAGCAAGTATTCCATTGAAAAGGAACAACTTCCGAAGATCAAAGTGCAGGATCCTGTTAGTAAAGAAATAGGAGCTGCTGTCGGAGATGTAGTGAAAATCACAAGAAAAAGTCAAACTGCAGGGGAGGCAGAATATTATAGACTTGTGATCGAGTAAGCGGAGGGGAGCAAACCGCTTGCATGATCAGATTTTCTTCACGGAATGTCTTTTTGAATTCCATGCGCCATTACACGGAAAGATTCAACAACTGCATACTGATCTGAAGATCATAATTTTTTGGATTTCATCATAATAAAGCAAAGAGGGTGCTATCATCGCGTTAGAAACCAGTATATTGTCGCAGGCTTATTTTACACGGGATAAGATAGTGCAGCACCATATAGATTCATTTAACAAGTTTATAGATTACGGGCTGCAAAAAATCATAGATGAACAAAAAGTAATAGAAACTGATATCGAGGATACCTACCTTAGACTCGGCAAGATCCGGGTAGAACATCCAGTCGTAAAGGAAGCAGATGGGGCAATTGAAAAACTTTATCCCAATGAGGGTAGGCTCAGGAACCTCTCATACTCAGGTCCTCTCTATCTTGAAATGGGTGTGGTAAAAGATGGGGTTGGGTCCGAGATGATGGAGGCAAAAATAGGGCAGCTTCCGATCATGATCAAATCTAAAATCTGTAACCTTCCCGGGCTTAGCGATGCTGAAAAGATCCGCTATGGAGAAGACCCCCTTGATCCTGGAGGATATTTCATTATAGGCGGTACCGAAAGGGTGGTTATGACCCTTGAAGACCTTGCCCCTAACAAAATTCTTGTGGAATATGGCGAGAGATATGGTGATATTATAGAGGTTGCAAAGGTTTTCTCCCAGAAGCGCGGATACAGGGCTCTCGTAATTGTAGAGAGAGGAAGAAAGTCCCTGCTCGAGGTTTCTTTCCCTTCGATTTCGGGCAGAGTATTCTTCATTACTCTGATGAGAGCTCTTGGGATTATAACTGATGAAGATATTGTTAATGCAGTTTCAAGTGATCCCGAAATAATCAAGTTCATGCTGGAAAACCTTGAAGAGGCCGAGGTCGAAACCCAGGAAGAAGCAATCGAGAAAATCGGGGCCCGAGTCGCTGCAGGCCAGGCTAAGGAATACCAGATAAAAAGGGCAAATTATGTTATTGACAGGTACCTGTTCCCGCATCTCGGAAATGACACAAAAGATAGGATCTCCAAGGCTCATTTCCTTGCAAGAATGGCTGAGTCGTGTTTCGAGCTGGCCCTTGGAAAGCGTTCGGAAGACGATAAAGACCACTATGCAAACAAAAGGCTGAAACTTGCAGGAGACCTGATGGAAGATCTCTTCAGGGTCTCTTTCAACAGGCTTGCAAGAGATATAAAATACCAGCTTGAGCGTGCAAACATGAGGAACAGAGAACTCAATGTTGCAACAATAGTCAGGGCAGATGTATTAACTGACCGCCTGCAACACCCGCTGGCAACTGGAAACTGGGTCGGAGGAAGAACAGGTGTGTCTCAGCTTCTGGACAGAAATGACTATATCTCCACACTTTCTCATTTACGCCGTGTGATTTCTCCTCTTTCCCGCGCCCAGCCTCACTTTGAGGCAAGAGACCTGCATGCAACCCAGTGGGGAAGGCTGTGTCCTTCTGAAACCCCTGAAGGTCCGAACTGTGGTCTGGTTAAAAATTTTGCCGAAATGGTTGAGCTTTCTACAGGTATAGAAGAGATAGACAGCATGAAGAAAATTCTCCATGACCTGAATGTCGATCGCGTTGTTGTAAAGGTACCTGAAATCCCGGCAAAGATGAAAGAAACCCTATTTGATGAGTTTGGAGAAGAGATTGTTGAAGAGTATGAAGAGCCTTCTGAAGCTGAAAGCAAGTACAAAGATGAGGATTTCTACGATTATTCAGATGCGGATGATTCCGGATCGTTCGATGATTGAGGGGTCGATGCCAGATGACTAAAGCAAAAGTATTCATAAACGGGGAGCTTGTCGGAACCCATGATAACTCTGCAGAGCTTGTAAATGAGCTTCGAAAAATGAGGCGACAGGGGTTTGTATCCAGACAGGTCAATGTCGCTCTTAACGAGAGCACCAGAGAAGTAATTATAAACTCCGATATGGGCAGGGCGAGAAGGCCCCTCTTAATCGTTGAGAACGGAGCTCTCAAAGTAACTGAGGAGCATGTAGAGAAAATTAAGAACGGAGAAATTAACTTTGACGATCTGGTGAAAGAAGGCTGTATAGAGTATCTTGACGCTGAAGAAGAAGAAAACGCTTACATTGCAATTAATGAAGCTGATATTACCCAGAAACATACACATATGGAGATAGATCCCGAGCTTATTCTAGGAATTTCTACGGGAATGGTTCCTTATCCGGAACACAACTCATCTCCGCGTAATACCATGGGTGCAGCCATGATCAAGCAGTGTATCGGAGTTGCAACTGCAAACCAGAAACTCAGACCAGATACCCGTGCTCATGTCCTTCACTATCCTCAGAGAGCACTTTCCAAGACCAGAACCTCAGAAGCAATAGGTTTTGACGACAGGCCTGCTGGCCAGAATTTCGTTGTTGCAGTCCTATCCTATGAAGGATATAACATTGAA
Source organism: Methanosarcina sp. UBA402 (assembly GCA_002509325.1). GTDB lineage: Archaea > Halobacteriota > Methanosarcinia > Methanosarcinales > Methanosarcinaceae > Methanosarcina. The sequence goes on from DADO01000155.1 coordinate 4,956, forward strand.
GACGCTCTCATTTTCAACAATGGTTCTGTCGAAAGAGGCTTGGGAAGAAGTCATTTCCTCAGGACTTTTGAAGGGGAAGAGAGAAGGTATCCGGGTGGACAGGAAGATAAGTTCGAGATACCTGATTCCGAGTACCGTGGAGCTCGCAGCGCAGATGCCTATGCGAACCTTGATGTTGACGGGCTTGTGAATCCTGAAACCGCGGTCGGTCCTAACGACGTACTTATCGGAAAAACCAGTCCTCCAAGATTCCTTGAAGAACCATCTGACTTCGGGATTGCAGTTGAGCAGAGGAGAGAAAGCTCGGTAACCATGCGGTCCAATGAAACCGGAATTGTAGATACAGTCATTCTAACAGAATCCATTAACGGAACCCGGCTTGCCAAGGTAAAGGTAAGAGACGAAAGGATCCCTGATATAGGGGACAAATTTGCCTCAAGACACGGGCAGAAAGGGATTATTGGCCTAAAAGTTCCAATTGCAGATATGCCGTTTACGGAATCCGGCATGACCCCGGACCTGATGATTAACCCGCATGCAATTCCTTCCCGTATGACTGTAGGCCATGTCATGGAAATGATTGGCGGGAAAGTGGGTTCCATGGAAGGCAGAAGAGTTAATGCAACGGCTTTCTCCGGGGAAAAAGAAGAAGTCCTCAGAGAATCCCTGAAAAAGCACGGCTTTACACATACAGGAAAAGAGGTTTTCTACGATGGAGCCACAGGCAGGATGATCCCTGCGGATGTTTTCGTAGGAGTTATTCTTTACCAGAAACTGCACCATATGGTTACTTCCAAAATGCATGCCAGATCCCGTGGACCTGTGCAGGTGCTTACCCGCCAGCCAACCGAAGGCCGAGCCAGGGAAGGGGGTCTCAGGTTTGGCGAGATGGAGCGTGATGTGCTGGTAGGGCACGGAGCTGCCATGTCGTTAAAAGAGAGGCTGCTCGACGAGTCGGACAAAGTTGTGGAACTTGTCTGCTCTCACTGCGGAATGATTGCAACGTACGATAAGCAGCGGAATGTCGCTTTTTGCTCAGCCTGTGGAGCTGACACGGATATATATCCTGTGGAGATGAGCTACGCATTCAAGCTGCTGTTAGACGAAATCAAATCCCTGGGAGTTGCGCCCAGGCTTAATCTTGAAGATGCGGTATGAGGTGAGGTGGATATGGCAAACGTACCCCCTATCCCGAAAAGAATTGCTTCAATTAAATTCGGCTTAATATCCCCAAAAGAGATCCGTAAAATGAGTTCGACGCCCATTATTACGGCAGACACTTACGATGACGATGGATTTCCAATTGACATGGGGCTTATGGACACAAAACTTGGGGTTATTGACCCCGGGCTCCGCTGCAAAACCTGTTCTGGTCGGGCAGGCGAGTGTCCTGGACACTTCGGGCACATAGAACTTGTTGCCCCAGTAATCCATGTAGGTTTCAACAAAGTAATCCGAAAACTCCTCAGGGCAACCTGCAGGAAATGCAGCAGGATCCTGCTTGAACCTGTACAGAAACAGCATTTCCTTGACCAGCTTGTAGGCATTGAAGAAATAGGACACATGCCTGATGACCTGATTAACGAGGCTTATAAGGAAGCCAGCAAGATAAAGACCTGCCCCTATTGTAATGAGGAACAGCTAGATATTAAATTCGAAAAACCCACTGAATATCTTGAAAACGGGGAAAAATTGACCCCTACTGAGATAAGGGACCGTTTTGAGAGCATTCCTGATGAGGACATCCGGGTTATTGGGATGGACCCTAAGAATGCAAGGCCTGAGTGGATGATTCTCACAGTCCTACCTGTACCTCCTGTCACGGTTCGCCCCTCAATTACCCTTGAATCCGGGCAGCGCAGTGAAGACGACCTTACCCACAAGCTGGTAGATATTATAAGGATTAACCAGCGTTTCCAGGAAAACAGGGAAGCTGGCGCCCCTCAGCTCATTATTGAGGACCTCTGGGAACTTCTCCAGTATCATGTTACAACATTCTTTGATAACTCCGTCTCAGGAATACCTCCTGCAAGGCACAGGTCAGGCAGACCCTTAAAAACCCTCTCCCAGCGTTTGAAAGGTAAGGAAGGGCGTTTCAGAGGAAGCCTGTCTGGTAAGCGTGTTAACTTCTCTGCCCGTACAGTAATCTCTCCTGACCCTAACCTGAGCATTAACGAGGTAGGGGTCCCTATGCCCATTGCACAGACTCTGACAGTACCTTCTACGGTAACACCAAGAAATATAGAACAACTTAAGATTTATGTGCGCAATGGTGAAGAGATACACCCAGGGGCAAACTATGTACTGCGCTCCGACGGCAGGCGTATAAAAGTTACCAATATAAACAAAGAAGACCTTGCCGAAAAACTGGAGTTCGGCTGGGTAGTGGAGCGCCAGTTGAAAGATGGAGATATCGTACTCTTTAACAGGCAGCCTTCTCTGCACAAGATGAGCATTATGGCTCACTCTGTAAAGGTGCTCCCGGATAAAACTTTCAGGCTGAACCCTGCGGTCTGTCCTCCATATAACGCAGACTTTGATGGAGACGAAATGAACATGCACGCCCTTCAGACCGAAGAGTCCAGGGCTGAGGCAAAGATCCTCATGCAGGTCCAGGAAAACATTCTTTCCCCGCGTTTTGGAGGTCCCATTATAGGAGGGATCCACGATCACATTTCAGGGCTTTTCCTGCTAACCCGTTTTGAAAATCATATCTCTAAAGACGACGCTTATGATATGCTCCGGAAGAGCGATACCCGAAGCCTGCCAGATCCAGCAGGGCACGATCCAGATGGAGAGCCCTACTGGACAGGAAAACAGATTTTCAGCCGGATCCTGCCTGAAAACCTTAATGCACAGTTTGCAGCCCAGTTTTGCTCGCACTGTGACATCTGTAAGAAAGAGGAGTGTCCAAACGATGCCTATGTGGTAATCCGGTGCGGAGAACTCATCACTGGCACGATAGATGAGGCGGCAATCGGAGCGTTCAAAGGAAAGATTCAGGACCGTATTATCAAGGAGATAGGTCCTGAAGCTGGAGCCCGTTTTGTGGACGATATGACAATGCTTGCGATTCGAGCCCTCATGCGGACAGGTCTTAGTTTCGGAATAGCTGACGAAGATATTCCAAGAGAAGCCAGAATCCAGATCGATGAAGTTCTCGGCAAAGCTGAGGACGACGTGCAGAAACTCATCAAGTCATACGAGAATAAAGAACTCGAACCTCTCCCAGGCAGAACACTCGATGAGACAATCGAGATGAGCATCATGCAAAAGCTTGGGAAAGCCAGAGACGAGACAGGTAGTATAGCAGACAGCCATATGGGACTTGAAAATCCGGCAGTTATTATGGCTCGGTCAGGAGCCAGAGGTTCCATCCTTAACCTTACTCAGATGGCAGCATGTGTTGGCCAGCAGGCTGTGCGTGGTGAACGTATCCGTAGAGGATATGCAGGCAGGACATTACCCCATTTCGAAGAAGGAGACCTTGGTTCGGATGCTCACGGGTTCGTGAAGGCAAGCTACAAGAGTGGGCTCAACCCGACTGAATATTTCTTCCACGCAATCGGTGGTAGGGAAGGTCTTGTGGATACTGCAGTCAGGACATCACAATCAGGGTACCTGCAGAGAAGACTTGTCAATGCTCTCCAGGATCTGGAAGTCCAGTATGACCTTACAGTCAGAGATACCAGAGGCGTGCTTGTACAGTTCAAGTTTGGAGAGGATGGGATTAATCCCACAAAAAGTGATTTCAGCAAACCCGATACAATTCACAGGATTGTCAGTTCTGTGGTAAATAGGGAGGTGGCCTGATGAGTATTAGTGAAGCTACAATCGATAGCATGATTAAAGATCTGCCTCTTCCTTCAAATATTTTTAATACTCTCAGGGAAGATGTCATCAAAGCCGGAGTAAGCAAGAAGGAACTGGAAGAGATTATAGAAAAAGTGATGGAAGAGTATAATATCTCATGCATTGAGCCCTGTGATGCTGCCGGAGTGGTTGCGGCCCAGTCCATAGGAGAGCCTGGTACCCAGATGACAATGCGTACCTTCCACTACGCTGGTGTGGCTGAAATTAGCGTAACTCTAGGTCTGCCCCGCCTTATCGAAATTGTCGATGCTCGAAAAATCCCGAGCACTCCTATGATGACAATTGCCCTTTCCAAAGAGCATCCTGAAGATTATGCTTATGACAGGGAAAAAACAAGAGCTCTTGCCTGGGAAATTGAAGCGACTAAAATCGATCACATTGCTGACGTGACAACTGATCTTTCTCAGATGCAACTTATAATAGACCTGCACGAAAAAGCGATGGAAGGCAGGAACATTACTATAGATCAAGTAAAGGAAAGATTCAACGAAGAACTGAATGTAATGGTCACAATCTCTCAGGATATAGATAACCAGATTATCATTGCCCCGGGAGAGCCTTCTTACAGGGAACTCCTCCAGCTTGCAAAAAGTATCCATAATGTCACCTTGAAAGGGATAGAAGGGATCAAGCGTGTGGTGGTCCGGAAGGAAGGTGAGGAGTATACCCTCTACACTGAAGGTTCGGCCCTGCGTGATGTGCTTCAGTTCGATGGTGTGGACAAGACAAGGACAAGCACGAACAATATTAACGAAATTTATGAAGTGCTTGGAGTCGAAGCTGCAAGAAACGCAATTATTAAGGAAGCGACTGATACCCTTCGCGAGCAGGGTCTTACTGTGGACATCAGGCATATTATGCTTGTGGCAGACCTCATGACCTGTGACGGAGAAGTAAAACAGATCGGAAGACATGGAATTTCAGGTGAAAAGGCAAGTGTATTTGCCCGTGCAGCTTTCGAAGTTACGGTTAATCACCTGCTTGATGCAGGGATGCGCGGGGACGTTGATCAGCTTCAGGGGGTCACGGAAAACATTATTGTCGGTCAGCCTATCCGTATGGGTACCGGAGACGTGCACCTTATAAGCAGAAGGATGGAGGATATTGAAGCCGAGAAAGAGTGAAGGTCTCAGGGTAAACCCCTGAAACTTAAACTTTAATCGAAACTCAGGTCATAATCATTTAAATATATAATCTGATAGGAGACAAGTCCAGATCAGGCGTATATTTACTTTATGAAATTCAGAGTATTCTGCTGCAGAAACTTGAGCCCGCGAGGCTCATAACCAGAAAATAAATATAAGGCATTAGGTATTAGAGTACCATATATTCACCGAGCTTGGAAATCTTTATTAGGAAAGAGATAGAGTAGCGAGCTTATTTAAGACAGAGTTGATAAAAATGAAGATCAATGTTGATAAATCTCTTATCAAGGCTGTGAAAACAGGAAAAGTAATAGTTGGAGCCAACCGGACCGTGGATGCAGCAGCAGACGGCTCTGCAAAAATGGTGGTCCTGGCATCAAATTGCCCCGAAGAAATCAAGCAGAAAGTTCAGGCAACAAATGTCCCTGTCCTGGAATACGAAGGCACAAGTGTAGAACTCGGGCCCGTATGCGGTAAGCCTTTTACGATTGCAGCCATGGCAATTCTCGATGTAGGAGAATCCGATATCCTGGCAGCTACAGTTTGATAGAAGGAGTTGGCAACGTTTTGGGTGAAATAAGACTTACTGCAGAAAGCATCCAGTACATTGCGTTATTTGAAAATATGACTCGGGCCAAAATCCTCGACTGTATCCCTGAAGAGGAAAGGCTTGTATATGTTGTAAAACAGGGTGATATGGGGCTTGCTATAGGCAAAAATGGGGAAAATATAAACCGCGTTAAAAAGGTCTTGGACAAACCCATAGAACTTGTGGAATATTCAGATGACCCTGCTACCTTTATTAAGAATGCCTTCGGACCTGTATCCGTGAGCTCGGTAAATATTGTGAGCAAAAATGACAAGCGATTAGCTTATGTAGAGGTACCCAATAAGGAGAAAGGGCTTGCTATAGGCCGCAACGGGAAGAACATTGAGAAAGTAAAGATGCTTGCCCGTCGCCATCACAATATAGAAGATGTAATCCTGCAGTAATTATCTTAGTTTACGTTGATCCATTTATCCGGCGTTGAAGAACAATCTGGCATACATTATGCCTTTAAATTACACATTAGTTTAAAAACAATCGGAGCTAACACAATGGCTAAAGGAAAATATGCAGCTAATATTCTCAAACAGACCAGGAAGAATGCCCGCTGGAAAGATACATACTACGGCAGGCGAGTTCTTGGGCTGAACGTGAAAGCCGACCCATTAGGTGGTGCACCACAGGGGCGGGGTATTGTATTGGAAAAAGTAGGAGTTGAAGCCAAGCAGCCAAACTCAGCTATCCGTAAGTGCGTAAGAATCCAGCTCATCAAGAACGGGCGTCAGGTAACTGCTTTCTGTCCAGGGGACGGAGCAGTGAACTTCATTGATGAACACGATGAAGTGACCGTAGAAAGGATTGGAGGCCGTATGGGTGGTGCTATGGGTGACATTCCAGGTGTACGCTTCAAAGTGATTGAAGTAAACAACGTATCCCTGAACGAGATGGTCATCGGCAAATTGGAAAAACCCAGGAGATGATTTTTCTTGTATAAATTATTCGGTAAGTGGGACCCGACTGAAGTTGAAGTCAGAGACCTCGGAATTAAGCGCTATGTCAGCCTTACTCCTGTTATTGTCCCCCACAGCAGCGGAAAGCATGCCAGGCAGCAGTTTAACAAATCCGAAATTTCCATTGTGGAACGTCTGGCAAACAACCTGATGAGGAACGAGGTAAACACTGGGAAGAAGCAGAAGACCCTCAGCGCAGTTGAAGAAGCTTTTGACATCGTGAACAGGAAAACCCAGCAGAACCCTATTCAGGTGCTTGTGGATGCTATAGCCAATGCAGGCCCCAGGGAAGAAGTAGTAAGGCTGAAGTATGGTGGAATTTCCGTACCAAAGGCAGTAGACACCGCACCCCAGAGGCGTGTGGATACAGCTCTGCGCTACATCAGTATGGGAACCAACAATGCAGCCTTTAAATCCAAGAGGTCGGTTGCAGAATGTCTTGCAACTGAATTAATAGGCGCTGCAAATCGTGATACTAAATCCTTCGCTATCAACAGGAAGGATGCAAAGGAAAGAGTTGCAAAGGCAGCACGCTAATCGATTATGCGGATTGCCCCTATCTAAAAAATTGTTATATAACTAAATTATATTTGTTTAAAAGGTATTAGCATGGGACGAAGGAAGAAGATGGTCGAGCGCGTAACGACGCTCATGAATGAACCTACAAAGATCAGAAACATCGGGATCGTTGCACATATTGACCACGGAAAAACTACACTATCGGATAACCTATTAGGCGGCGCCGGCATGATCTCAAAGGAGCTTGCAGGCAGACAGTTATTCATGGATTCCGATGAAGAGGAACAGGAAAGAGGTATCACAATTGATTCCTCCAACGTTTCCATGGTTCACACTTTTGATAATGAAGATTACCTGATCAACCTGATCGATACTCCCGGACACGTTGACTTCGGTGGGGACGTTACCCGTGCCATGCGAGCTGTGGACGGCGCAGTCGTGGTTGTGGATGCGGTCGAAGGTACTATGCCCCAAACTGAAACCGTACTGAGGCAGGCTCTTAGAGAACAGGTCAAACCCGTGCTTTTCATTAACAAGGTAGACAGATTGATCAATGAGCTCAAGGTTGATTCCCAGGAAATGCAGGTCCGCCTTGGAAAAGTCATAGATCATGTGAACAAGCTTATCAAGAACATGAACCCTGAAAAATACAAGGCAGGGTGGAAAGTTGATGCTGCAGCCGGAACTGTTGCTTTCGGATCAGCGCTTTACAACTGGGCAATCAGTGTGCCCATGATGAAGAAAACCGGGGTTTCTTTTAACGACGTATACGGTTACTGCAAAGCCGGAGACATGAAGTCTCTGGCAGAAAAGTGCCCTCTGCACGAAGCTGTCCTTGACATGGTTATTCACTTCCTGCCAAACCCTCTTGAAGCCCAGAAGAACAGGGTAAAAGTAATCTGGCATGGGGACGAGGATAGTGAAATCGGAAAGTCTATGGCCAACGCAGATGCAGAAGGAGATCTTGCGTTCATGGTAACTGACATTTCCATTGACCCCCATGCAGGAGAAGTTGCAACAGGAAGGTTATTCAGTGGTTCTCTTACCCGTGGAATAGAAGTCTATACCTCAGGTACTGTAAAGAAGAGCAGAGTCCAGCAGGTAGGTGTCTTCATGGGTCCTGAAAGGCTTGAAGTGGACAAAATTCCTGCAGGAAATATTGCCGCTGTTACCGGTCTGAAAGACGCAATCGTGGGGTCTACTGTAACAACCCTTGACGGTATGATGCCTTTCGAAAGCATCAGGCACGTGAGCGAACCTGTGGTAACTGTAGCTGTGGAAGCCAAACACACCAAAGACCTGCCCAAGCTGATCGAAGTACTCAGACAGGTTGCAAAGGAAGACCCGACCCTTCAGATCACTCTTGATGAGGAAACTGGGGAACACCTGCTGGCTGGTATGGGAGAACTCCATCTTGAGGTTATTGCCCACAGGATTGAAAGGGATAAAAATGTGGAAATCACCACAAGCAAGCCTATTGTTGTTTACCGGGAAACCATAAAGAGGAAGATTGAACCTGTTGAAGGAAAGTCCCCTAACAGGCACAACAGGTTTTATGTCTATGTGGAACCTCTTGATCTTGAGATTGTCGATGCTATTAAGGCCGGGGATGTCAGCATGAATATGCCCGAGCTTGAACGCAGGCAGAAGCTCATTGATCTCGGTATGGGCAAAGAAGAGGCAAAAGGCATTGTCGGCATCTTCAATTCCAATATCTACGTCGATATAACCAAAGGTATCCAGTATCTGCATGAGACAATGGAACTCGTGCTTGATGGGTTTGAGGAAGTCATGCGTGCAGGCCCGCTCACAAGGGAGCCAGTAGCAAACGTGAAATGTGTACTCGTAGATGCCAAGCTTCACGAAGACGCAATCCACAGAGGTCCAGCCCAGATTATTCCTGCTTCAAGGCAGGCAATTCAGGCAGGCATGCTTATGGCAGATGACACCCTGCTCGAACCTTATCAGAAGGTCTTTGTTCAGGTGCCCCAGCTTTTAATGGGCGGTGCAACAAAGGAACTGCAGGGCCGCCGTGGAGTAATTCTCAACATGACCACGGAAGGAGACCTGGCAATTATCGAGGCCAGAGTGCCTGTAGCTGAGATGTTTGGATTTGCAGGTGAGATTAGGTCTGCAACTGAAGGACGTGCCATGTGGAGCACCGAATTCGGAGGCTTTGACATTGTGCCAGCCAGCATCCAGAACGAAATTGTGACCCAGATAAGGGAGAGGAAAGGCTTAAAGAAAGAATTGCCCAAAGCCTCTGACTACCTTTCAATGTAAGCGGATTTTTTCCGCTTTTCCTTAATATTTATAAGGTTATACCTGTCCTCAGGCAGGATAGAAAAAAGTACCCGACTGACCTGGAAGGGAAGAGAATCCCTATCGGTTCGGGGATACGGCCAACCGGAAAGCTTTAAGACAAGGTATGCCTATATTGGGGGAAAACAGCCAGGCCACTGTAAATTTTAGAGTGGCGGTTCAAGAAGGAGTCCGGAAGGGAAACTGATGATATTGATCTAATTGATCTGATATTGCTTTAATAAAGAGCGTAGAAATTAGTGAATCAATATTGAGATCTGCCCCAATCTTAATATACTAAATATTTGATATACGAATGAAACTCATCCAGAATTACAGGAGAATTATAATATGGCAGCAGATAAACCGCACATGAACTTAGCAGTGATTGGTCACATTGACCACGGAAAATCAACATTCGTAGGACGCTTAATGTTCGACGCAGGTGCAGTACCTGCACACATCATTGAGAAGTATAAGGATGAAGCAAAGCAGAAGGGTAAGGAATCCTTTGCCTTCGCCTGGGTTATGGACTCTCTTAAAGAAGAGCGTGAGAGAGGTATTACAATTGACATCGGCCACAAGAGGTTCGACACAGACAAGTACTACTTTACAGTTGTAGACTGCCCAGGTCACCGTGACTTTGTTAAGAATATGATTACAGGCGCTTCCCAGGCTGACGCTGCAGTCCTTGTTGTTGCAGCCCCTGATGGAGTCATGGCCCAGACCAAGGAACACATCTTCCTTTCCAGGACCCTCGGTATTAACCAGCTGATCGTCGCAGTTAACAAGATGGACGCAGTTGAATACAGCGAGAAGAGGTACAAGGAAGTTGTTGAGCAGGTATCCGGTATTCTGAAAATGGTCGGGTTCAAGCCAAGTGAAATTCCCTTCATTCCGACTTCTGCATTCAATGGGGACAACGTTAGCAAACTCAGCGAAAATACTCCCTGGTACAAGGGCCAGTACGTGATGGAAGCCCTTAACAACCTCAAACTGCCAGAAAAACCATCCAATCTTCCTCTCAGGATCCCTGTGGAAGATGCATACACCATCTCCGGTATCGGAACCGTGCCTGTAGGCAGGGTTGAAACCGGCGTCATGAAGAAGGGTGACAAGGTAGTCTTCATGCCTGGAGGAGCAACCGGTGAAGTTAAATCCATTGAGATGCACCACGAAGAAATCCCACAGGCTGTCCCGGGAGACAACATCGGCTGGAACGTACGTGGTATCGGCAAGGGTGATGTCCGCAGAGGAGACGTTTGTGGTCATGTTGACAACCCGCCAAAGGTTGCTGCCGAGTTCGTAGGTCAGATTGTAGTTCTACAGCACCCCTCCGCAATCACTGCTGGATACACTCCTGTTTTCCACGCCCACACCTCCCAGATTGCATGCCAGCTGATCTCTCTTGACAAAAAGCTGGACCCGAAGACCGGGCAGGTTAAGGAAGAAAATCCGACATTTATCAAAGCTGGAGACGCAGCAATCGTTACCATCAAACCGACAAAGCCGATGGTTATCGAGCCCGTAAAAGAAATTCCACAGCTCGGCAGGTTCGCTATCCGTGATATGGGTATGACCATCGCCGCCGGCATGTGCATGAGTGTTAAACAGAAATAACACTCTCCTTTTTCATTTTTTTAGGAGAAAAAAGGTATGCAGAAAGCTAGAATAAGACTGTCAGGCATCAGTCCCAAAGATCTGGACGGAGTCTGCAATCAGGTAAAATCTATTGCGGAAAGGACAGGAGTTAATATTTCAGGGCCTGTTCCGCTACCCACAAAGAAGCTTGTAGTTCCCACAAGAAAAAGCCCGAGCGGAGACGGAACTGCAACCTGGGACCACTGGGAGATGCGTGTACACAAGCGTCTCATCGATATCGCAGCCGATGAAAGAGCACTTCGCCAGCTCATGAGAATCCAGGTTCCCAAAGATATCAATATCGAGATTGTACTTGAAGGATAAACGAAAAAAGACAGGCTACAGAAATTTCTCTGTACCCGGTCTTGCAAACTTCTTTTTCACTTCTTACTCAAGAATATCTTTTAACCTCAATATAATTTTGAGGAATCTGCCGGCGGCCGTCAAATCAGACGCACTTCCCGCCAGCATCTCTGCAAATTTTGATTCTATTCTCATAGATTAGTTTGTTGTGGCTTCTTGCAGATATAAGCCTGAAAACAGACTTAGAAGCGGCGCTCTACAGTATAGGAGACAAGTTTCGTGCCTTTTAGGTACCATTACTCTGAATTCAATTGTGAACTACCACCGAGCTAA
>DADO01000202.1:0-7022 GCA_002509325.1 Methanosarcina sp. UBA402
CTGAATTGCAAAAAAGGTACGATGCGCTACTAAAAGCGTTTTAGAAATAACATCAACTAACTAATAGCGCACGACCGATAATTTCAAAAAATCATTTATTACCATCTCTCGTATACATATCTCTCTTAATATTCAATATTCTCTTTAAATTATTATCTTTATAAATTATCATCTCTCAAATCAATATAAACATACATATCAAGTCTTTTTATTAATCGTCTTTATTGTTCCTTGCAAACTCTTGAACTTTATCGATTAATTTATAATATCTAGAGAATTCATCGGGACATTCATACTTACTATTCTTTGGGAGATCTTTATAATAGACTTATAGGAGACGAAACATGAAAGAAGGACCCTCCTAACTGTGAAAAGAAGAACTCGTTACTAATTCAGGTCTCTGGTCCTAATCTAAGTCTCCGCAGCTTAGAAAGACTTGAATTTCTAAATATGAAAGGCTAATACCCAGGCTTTTTACATGCCGTGAGAAGCAAGAATTCCATCTTTCTCCGATATCGAGCTTAACCAAATTTTCCGGATTCAATTTATGGATCAATTCTCTTGAGGTTAGGGCAAAACTACGGATTAAATAAATAAAATGCAGAAGAATTTGAGACTAATATACGTATATTTTTATTAATATTAAATATAAATTGAAAGATATATTAGAATTTATTTTACTTTTCCTAAATATTGTTCATAATATTAAATCTATATTTTTAAAATAATAAAAGGACAACGATATTTCAAAATCCTTATAAAAGAAAAAGACATAAATTATTATGTGTAACCGTAAGTGTGTAACACTGTAGATGTGCCCTCAGAAGTAAGTTATGACGCAAAATTATGATTTATCCTTATTTTTGGTACGTAACTAAAGTACAAAACCGATTTAACGTTCTGAAGGCATATATTATTTATTGCTAGAGCAGATGTGATAAATGGTGGAAAACGTAATCGAAAAAAGGTGTGGTGAGTGATGACTTCGAACGAGTGGTACAATAAAGGTGTTGTATTCCACGAGCTTAGGCGATATGCAGAAGCTCTGGACGCATACAACAAAGCTCTGGAAATAAGCCCTGACAATGCAAAAATCCTGTTTAGCAAAGGGATGGTTCTGAAAAACCTTCTCAGATACGATGAAGCTCTCGATGCCTTTAACAGATCCCTTGAGATCAATCCTGCGGATGCAAAGACCTGGTACTCCAAAGCTGAACTGCTTATGGGTTTTATGGAGTACAGAGAAGCTCTTGATGCATACTGCCAGGCTACATATCTCGCTCCTGAGGACCCTGAAGTCTGGTACAGGCGAGGAATGGGTCTGAGGGAAATGAAGGCGTATGAAGAAGCTATGGATGATTTTGAGAAGGCTATCCGCCTTTATGAAAAGAACTACGATATGAGCTCTATGAGCGCAAGCGAGTGGTGCAAAAAAGGAATGGGACTCTGCAACGTAAAGAGTTACGAAGAGGCCATTGGCGCTTTTAACAGGGCTCTAGAGTTAAACCCTGTGAACGGGAAGGCCCTTTATAACAAAGGTGTGGCTCTCCGCGGGCTTGGCAAACACAATGAGGCAAGACTCTATATCGAAAAAGCCGTGGAGATTTTTGACGCCAAGATAAAAACAAATCCCGAGAATGCCCGGTTCTGGTACAATAAGGGAATTGCCCTGAGAGACCTGGAAAAATACGAGGAAGCTCTTCAGGTGTTTGAGAAAGCCATCAACATCAATCCAAGTTTTACAAAAGCCTGGATTGGTAAGGGTATCGTATATGACAGGATTAAGAAACACCACAAGGCAATAGAGGCCTACGAAAGGGCAGTCGATATAAATCCAATATATTCAGATATCCTTTGAGTAGCCAGATTTCAGGTTTTTCCATAAATGTTAAAGACCCAGAGCCGGAAAAAGCCGTTAGTCGAAAATCCCTTCCTGGGATTTTCAGGACTGGCAGCCAAAATCTTCTTTTCTCCAAGAGTCTTCTTTTCTCACAATTTATCTGGTTTACAGACAAGGTTAACCTCATGCAATTCAGACTTCAGGTTTAACTTCATGCCTTTCAGAATCCGGATATCTCAAGCAAATCCGAAAATGTATTGAGCCTGAAATCAAAGCACTGATCCGTTTCTTCTCCAGGTCTCCAGTCTCCATAGGAAGCATATGCGGTTTTCAGTCCAAGTTTGCGGGCAGGTGCCATATCCCTTTTGATACTGTCTCCCACTACCAGAGTTTCTTCAGGCTTTATCCTGAAAGCTTTAAGCGCAAAAAGAAAATGCGCGGGATCCGGTTTTTTTGTTCCTGTCATATCCGCAGCCACAAGGAGATCGAAATAATTCAGAAGCCTGACTCTTGTAAGCCTTGCCAGGGCATGATGACTATCGGCATCTGTTATAATTACAAGCTTTAAGCCCAACTCCTTCAGCTTATCAAGAGTATCCGTCACAGCTGGATAGAGTTCGAGATTTTGCAATTTTTCCCTTTCATATATCTCACAACACTTCCTGTAATCCTGCGCTGTAAAAATGTTTCTTTCCTGCATGTAGTCTCGAATATTTTCGTAATCTTCGAAACCGTAAACACCTCTCAAGAAATACCTGAAAAGCTCCGAAGGTTCTTCAGCAATATCTCCCTTTTCCCTCCCAATAAAAGAAAGAATCTCTCTGCAAGCTCCAAGTTTTGCGGCTACGAAATCAAAAAGAGTATTATCCATATCAAAAAGTATAGCTTTCAAGGCTCCGGGACAAATCAGCTCCGTTTCTTTTTGGATCTCGGTCCTGTTTCTCTCAATCTTTTCCATTTTTGCTGGGTCCGTTTACTTTTTTGTCTGTCAATTTTTGAACTTTGCAGGTCTTGCTTTTCCTAACTCTGCAGATCTTGTTATTCCTATTTCTATTCTACTTCCCTGAACTTTTCTCATGGCTTTTCGGAGAGAGGCTATAAAGACATAAAGGATAGATGTATAAGTTATAAACAAACAAGAAATTTAAGTAAATAACGAAGGCGGGCACTTGAGAATCCGCAGGGTCTAATAAAAAAGGCAGAATAATAAAAAGCAGAAAAGGAAATTTTGATATGAGTTCCGATGAACCAAAAGATAAAACCTTTAAAGAAGAGGGTGGGGAAGATGAATCTGAAGAAGTACCGGTTTCCGAAGACATGTACGTTCTGAGTGATTCGGGGGATGTAGGTAAGCAGGAAATCAGCGACGAAGTCCTTGCAGCCGAGCTTAACGAGTGTGGACTTGATTTACTCAGGCTTGGCAAGTTTAACGAAGCAATTATAGCTTTTGATAAGGCAATCGACAAGGACCCAAAAAATATCTACCTTTTAAACAATAAGGCTGCGGTTCTTGAGACCCTTGGAAGATACGAAGAAGCTCTCGAGCTCTATGACAAAGCTATCAAGATCAATTCTGAGGACCCGGACCTCTGGAATAACATGGCTTTTTCCTTTTCCCAGGCTGGAAAGCATAACGAAGCTGTTAAAGCCTATGAAAAAGCCCTTGAGCTCAGACCGGACTATCCCAATGCATGGTATGGAAAGGCTCTGAACCTTAGCCAGGCTGGAGACTATGAGGCTGCTATCGAAGCCTATGAAAAAGTCCTTGAGGAAGATCCTAATTATAAAGAAGCCTGGGTAGGAAAAGGCATAGCTTTCGGGCAAATGGGCAACTATGACAAGGCAATTCTCGCGTACGACAAGGCGCTTGAACTTGATCCTAACTTTATCGAAGCCTGGTACTATAAAGGCGTGGACCTGGACGGCCTTGGCAATCACAGCCAGGCCCTGAAAGCATATGAAAAGGCTACAGAACTGGATCCTGAAAACGATGACGCCTGGAATAATATGGGGATAGACCTTGAAAACCTGGAAAAGTATGATGAGGCAATTAAAGCTTTTGACAAGGCAATTGAGATCAACGCCGAAAATGCCGATGTCTGGTACAATAAGGGCTTTACTCTCAGTCAAATGCAGAGATTTGAGGAAGCCGTAGAAGCATACAAAAAAGCCACGCAACTGGACTCTGAGTATTTTGAAGCTTATTCCAGTCTGGGTTTCGTGCTCGCCCAGCTCAAACACTTCGAAGAAGCACTGGAGATTTATGACCATGCACTCAAAATTAATCCTGAAGCTGCAGACTCATGGTTCGGGAAAGCTATATGTCTGAGTTTCCTTGGGCGAGAGGAAGAGGCTGAAGAAGCATACAAAAAAGCTGTAGAAATCGATCCCAGATATGCTGAGGTAGGAGGAGATATCCAGTAACCCAAAAGCTCTCAAATAATTTATTTTTTACGTCTGCTATTTTCATTCTTTGCATTTTTTCAAATCAAGCGGCTTTAAGGAGAAGGATTTAAGGTAAAAACGATAAGCATTTTCCGGTTATCCTGCGCTCAAGCCTCTGTCCAATTTTCACCGCGGTTCTGATATAGGTTCTGATTAATTAGATATTGAAATCTTTACCACAGATTAAGATCCAGCGATAGGCAAGAGATTATCTAAAAATTAAAGTAAACCATAAAAATCAATGAGAAGTGAGAACAGGTAAAGAGTATAGTATAAATAGAAAACAACCCGCAGTCACTGGATTCCTGAACTGGTATATTTCGGAGTCTCAAGAAAAGATGTTTCTTTAAGGGCTGGTTCTGTAAAGGCTGGTTCTGCAAGTACTGATTCAGCAAGTTTCTTTTTTGCAAGCTCATACTCTATACTGCAGACGTTGAGCACCGCCGGAGGGATCAGGCATTGTCTGGTACAGTCCAGGGCACACTCTCTTGTGCACTTAAAAGAACAGCCTATCTGCCCTTCCATCTCCAGGATAAGGTTACTTTGATTTTCGGGCAGCCCATTAAGAGGAAATTCCAGGCAGTTAGACTCCCTGAATTTTTCACAGAGAGTGTCGATATGTACGATAATCCTATCCCCTTCAACCCTTCCAGTTATTATATGGATTGAATCGCATATGCAGGAAGATACGCTTATCTTTGTCATATTAAAACCCAGCCATTTTATTTTAAAACCAAATCTTTTTATTTTAAAATCCTGCCATTTTATTGTTATTTTCTATCATTTGTTGTTATTTTCTATCATTTGTTGTTACTTTCTATCATTTTATATAAAATTCCAGTCAGTAAACTCCACCTGTAAAACTATCTGCATGAAGCCCGTTTACGCCCAGAGCTGAAACCTTCTTGAAATCTATTACTTTTATGGGACAGGCCTGGACACACCGTCTACAGCTCGTTCCGAGGCAATCCTGACTGCTGCAACTTACAAAGGGTCTCCCTTCTTTCTCAACGGTAATAAGGGCATTTTCCGGGCACTCTTCATTACAGCGCTTGCAGTGAAGGCAGCCTTCTACAGGAACTTCAAGGGTGATTCCAATATCTTCTACGATCTGTAGTGGAGCAATGCCGGTTTCTTCTATATCCCTGGCTGCCCTTTTCTCCATTTTGGCATTTTCTACTGGCTCCGGGAAAGGAGGATATTTATACATTTTCATGAACTTTTTGTACAGTTTCATGCTCATGCCCTCGGTCCAGTAGGAAAGCTCGCAGGTATAGATATTCTTGAAAGTTTCGCTGGTCGCCATCATCAGGTGGTCAGCTTTTATGGTTCCAGCAAGGGCGATAACTTCCTTAAGCCTTGACTCATTTAGAAGAATCTCTCTTGCAAAGGCTATGGAAGTATTTCCAAACTGGACGACTTTGTTTGAAAAATCCGGGCAGGAACCTATTTTCCTGGCTTTTCTGCAATCTACGTATGTTCCAGAAGCCCCAGACATATAGACGTTCTCAAGCTCTTCGAAGGGAACCCCTGCTTCAAGGAGAAGGGTTAGCTGTGCCGCACGAATTGCACCTATGGCTTTTCCAGCTTCGGAAATATCTTCTTCCGTAATTTCTATGGAATTCCCAAGAATCAACTTTCCATTAGGCAGTTTAGGCGGCTGTTCCATCAGACCTGTCTCCATGGCAACAGCAATAACTGCTATTACGCCTGTACCTGTAATTCCAATGGCTTTGATTTCCCCTTTCTCAAGGACTTCTCCAGTAACAGGATCTACAAGGGCTCCGGTTTTGCCTTCCATCTTATCATCCAGGACCGTAAGCCGCCAGTACTTCCCTTCAGGGTTCACATCTGAAATTGCGCCAGGGCTTGCAATCATTCCGCAGCTTATCCCCTGCCCCTCAATTGCAGGCCCTGCAGCCGCACTGCCTGTAATAATCCTATCCCCTACTTTTATCGCCATCTCTGCATTTGTGCCGTAGTCCGTAACAATGGAAACCTCTTTCTGATTCAAAAAATCGGTTTCTATCATCATTGCCAGCGCATCAGCTCCTATTTCGTGGGCAATTGCAGGAGGCACTGTGATCTCACAGTTCGGAAGGTTTAGAACACCTTTAAAAAGTTCGTTTGCCGGAAAGACTCTGGCACTCCGATCCACGTTTTCTACTCCAAGCCGTCGTTGCATGTTCTTTCCGGCAAAAGCGAGGTCCCGGATTTCCATATTCTGGAAGAGGGAAAGCTGGATAGGGTTTCCGCATACCACGATTTTCCGGATGCAGGTAGGTTCTACATCCAGAGTTTCTATTATCTTCTTCACCGCGTCCAGTATGATATTATTTACAACACCTTCCCCAGTTTCCAGGGCAAAGTCCAGGTGGTCAATAACGTTGCCTCCAGGAAGAGGGTGCCTCATTGTCATTGCGGTTCTTATGATTTTTTTTGTTTTCAGGTCTATAAGCTGTGCTCTAAAGCCGCTTGTTCCCAGGTCAAGTGCGATCCCGTACATTATTCTCACTCCACATGCAAGGATTAAAATTAAAAAATTATTGAAGCCTATCTACTCTCAGGCAGTTGTCAACTGATATGATTCAAGCAGTGAAATGAGCTGCGCAGCGTTTTCACATTAACTAATCCTCTTTAACTTAATTTAGACTTAAAAATATATAACTTAATTTGGGAGTTATTGCGAGGGGGCTTTATTTTCTATAGGGCTTTGATTTTTGAGAGGGCATTGATT
>DADO01000202.1:7247-8363 GCA_002509325.1 Methanosarcina sp. UBA402
GATTTTTGAGAGGGCATTGATTTTCGATAGATCATTGATTTTGTGTGGGATAACTTTTCAAGATCATTGGTTCTGTAGAAGATAATTTTTCAAGATCATTAATTCTGTAGAGGTTAATTTTCAGGAGCATTGATTCTGTGAAATATCGATTTTCTGCAAGGAGCTTTTTTGTAAGGAGCTTTTTTGTAAGGAGCTTTTCTGTGAGGAGCTTTTCCTTAAGACTCCATAATGATAATCATTTATTTGTAAAACTCATCTCTGGCGTCTACAAGTGCTCTCATATTCCTTACTGGAGTCTTTTTGAGAGTTTATAAATATCCCCTTTCTGGACAATTATGTCCACATCTTTCAACTTCTTTAACTACGGCACTATGGATATGAGCCACTTTAAGTTCATTTCTGATCTCGTCGACACTTTTTTGGTCCTTTTGTCAATAAGATCAGAATTTCCTTTCATTTTTCAGAAAAAAATCAAATCTATAAGTCCACTCATGATATCAACTTCCACCCTCGTAGTCAGGATAGCTATTAAAACCAATTCTCGCAGCATTAAGTCCTTTTATGAAAAAGAAGGCCATTGAGTAAAATCTCATTAAGCTAAGAAGGCAGTTGAGTAGAAAATTATTAAGTCAAGAAGACGGTTGAGTAAAAAGTATTCAGAAAAAAAGATCATTGATGCTTCTTCATGGGATTTTTTGGATATACTTACTTCCTAGAAGACATTTTAAAATGGCAAATTTACTCCCCAGCAAGGTACTTCAGGTCTAACTCACTTTTTGGGGAAGTGATAACAATGCCACTGAGAGAGGGAAGACATTGTCATCAGCATGATTCATCTTTTTGGAACTATTTCGTCTATTCTGAGCACATTTCTTGCGGTCTCCGTACCTGCGATAATAGCCAGTTTCTTGACTGATGCCGAATCATATACCTGTGGGCCTTTCTCAGTAATTTTTCGTGAGACATCAATCCTGGCTTCAATTCCTCTTGAGTATGCGTTTTTCATCTGCACCATTGCATCTATGGAATTCATTCCTGCATTTCTTGAAAAACTCCCAACCATTCTTGCAAGAAATGCAGGAATGAATTCCATAGATGCAATGGTGCAGATGAAAA
>DADO01000020.1:0-11831 GCA_002509325.1 Methanosarcina sp. UBA402
TGTAATTTGATTTTCTTTGACTGTTGACGATTGACTGTGTTTTCTCATTGTTCATAAGTTAATTCTAGGTTTCCTCGTTTTCGTTAGAATCAATATCAACAGACATGTTTTGATAGGTTGAATAGTTATAATATAAGAGCCCATCCCAAAACCAATTTTATTCTCACATCGATAAAAGTCTCAGAATCATTTTCATGATCGGAAACTCAATTGGTCATTTGGAATTCGAAAATTTAGAGACGCAATCTCGAGTTTTGGGATAGACTCTAAGATTAATTTCAAGCCTTCAATATTAATTTCAAGCCTTCAATACTAATTTCAAGCTCTCAATACTAATTTCAAGTTTTTTAGGACGAATTTCAAGCCTTCAAGACTAATTTCAAGCCTTCAGTTCTCGGTCTCGAGCCCTGATTTACAGACTTCGTTAACCTTTTTCGCGACGCTGTACCAGCTATAATTTTCAGTAACATAATTTAAACCTTTTGAACCCAGTTTCACCCTCAATTCGGGATTTTCAAGCAGCTTTAAAATGCCTTCTGCAAGAGCGGCTGGGTTCTCTGGGGGTACATGAATTCCCCCTCCTGAAGCCTCAAGTACGTTAGAGACCCCGCTGATGCCGCTTGCAATTACAGGTTTTCCGCAAGCCATGTATTCATATAATTTCAAAGGAGATAGGCCTATTTTTGAGTTTCTGGCAAATATAAAGGGAGCGGTACAGATATCACTAGCATTAATGTAAAGAGGCACGCGATCGTAGGCAACTACACCCGTAAAAATGAACCTATCCTCAACTCCGAGTTCTAGGCAGAGTTCCAGAAGATCATATTTCATGACCCCATCTCCGACAATCAGGAAGCGACATTCCGGAAACCTGGAAAGTATAGATGGAGCTGCCTGCACCAGATATTCAACCCCCTGCCAGGGAGCAAGATTTCCCACAAAACATACATAAGGAAATTCAAGATCCAGACCAAGGGTTTTTCTGCAGGCCTCCTGTTCCAGCGGCTTGAACAGGGAAGTGTTTGCCCCATTGGAAACCACGACTATTTTTTCTCCAGGGATGTTGTAGGCTTTCTCAAGGCTCGTTTTTATTCCGGGAGTCACCGCAATAATTCTATCCGAAAATTCCAGAGCTTTTTTGAGAATAAATAGCTTGAGCCTGGCATGTGCCGAGAAATACGGGTTTGGGAAATTACTTTTTTTTTCTGGTTCCGAAGACTTATCCCTTTTATATTTTGTCCTGAAAAGATTCTTTTCGTCCTCAGGAATCCCGTTTAATTCGTAAATTATTTTTTTGCACCTGGTCTTACAGAAGAGCCCAGCAAGAAAGCCAAAATTGGGATTGCGGGTATATAACACATCAAAAGTCTCGGAACCTAGAAGACTTATAGAACTGCTGAAATAATTGACAGTGAGTGAAAAGAAGCTTCCAGGTGGGATATAGTAGCTGCGAACGTTATCCAGGTTCGAAAGAGAACTCCTGCCAGCAGTAAATATATGGATTTCATTATCAAACCTCGCAAGATTGCTCACTAGCTCATGCCTGTGAATAAGCGAGCCATCGGCAAGAGAAAGAGGCCATACCATATCCAGAAAAAGCATCTTCAAATTATCACCTGTAAGTAAGTTGCTTTTTTAAACATTCCCTAATATTCACTGTTCTCTCTCCCGTGCATCTTTTGAATTCCGGCTAAAAATTTCCGAGGTTGTGGAAAACACTTCTGCAAGCCTTTGATTCCTGTAGTAAGCCTTTATTTCAGAATCCTGGATTCTTTTCTCCCTCCTAATTGCCGAGCCAAAATATCCCCAGAGGTAAGCAGCGCCTGTATAATGAGGAGATTTCAAGGAATAATAGAGCACATTTATGAGGGCAGTGAAAGGGTTTTTGCCAAGGTAATAGGCCATCCAGCCGTTTTTGATGTACCCATGCCAGAGTCCATTCGCTGCGCTCGTTTTACGTTTCTGAATCTGGACAACATCGGCACACTGCATAAGCCGCCAACCTCGCTTGAGAGCCTTTATATTGGAAATCGAATCTGGAGATGGTTCAACCTGGTAGCCGCCAGTCTCAAGGAAACATTTTTTTCTCCAGATTCTTCCTGTACCGCGAGGAAGGTGTTTAGTAGTCATTTCTCTGGAAAGTTTTCCATCAATGTCATAATATATTCCCCCGCTTACAATTCCAAGAGAATTGTCCTTTTCAAACTCAGTTAGAAGTTTTCCGAAATAGTTCCCTTCTAGAACGGTGTCGGCATCAAGAAGTCCTATATAATCGAATTCGATATTATTTTCCCTGCAATATTCAAGTGCATAGTCAAAGCCCTTTTTGCAGACATAACTATAATGAAAAGTAATGTCTCTCGGTCTTGGAGGCAACCTTATGCTCCGGATCCAGGAGTAATTTGCCTGCAGGTCTTCAAGAATACGTGGTGTCCCATCTGTACTCCCGTCATCGACTATAACCCATAAATCAGCTTTTATTTTCTGTCCTATTACAGACTTCGAGACTTCGGGCAGATTTTGTTCTTCATTCTTTGCAGGTGTAACCAGCACAAACTTCCCTTTTAAGTCAGGCTCCATCTCCCCACCACCTGTAAATTTCTTCCCCGCTTGTCATCCAGGCTCCTCTTTCAGAGCAGTACTGAAGCACCTTCTCATACAGCCTCACCCAATCATCGCGGAAATTACACCCAAAAACGAAATTATGCCACAGCAGAGTAATGACGCCATTGAGACTTGCTGTAATATCAATCAGTTTTTTTGTTCGTTCCCACGCTTCCCCAAAAGATTTTGATTCAGCAAAAAGCGCTACATCCATAACGATAAGTGGAATCTCAAGGATATCAATTTCCTTTCCTGTGTTAAGGTTATATGGTTTAAATGGATGGCACATTCCGTTCCTGAATCCCGCGCAGTCGTGGTATCCAAATGTAGAGTCGTACCTGAACCCCGCATCAGCAAGTATTTCCCAGGAGTCAGGAGTTTTAAACCTCAGGTAATGGTTGCGAAACCCCTGTACTGCCTTCCCCAGGACAGTTTCAAGCCTTTTCTTTTCTTTTTTTAATGCTTCCAGGTTATTGTATGAATAATAGCCTCCATGAAGGCCAACTTCCCAACCTCGATCCAAAACTTCTTTTAAATGAGATTCTATGTCTTCTATGTCATATCTGAACCTTATGGGATCGGCTTCTGTAGCAATGAAATAAAAAGAGGATTTTGCTCCGTAGCCGGCTTCAAGATCCATGATTTTTGAAAGGTTAAGGTAAGGCGAGTACTCCTTCCCCCTGAGTTTCCAGAGAAGCTGAGCTGTAAAATCTCTGAAATCTAGATTTTTCAGGCAGTGTACCGAAGACAGTAAACTATGGGAAAGAGGGGGATAGACATCATCCACATCATGAGTTAGACAAACGGCAAATGTCTTGTTTTCAGGAAATTCAACCTGCATCCCACGATTTATCAGGTATCTGGAAGCTTCAGGATCCGAAGTATTTACAAGGTTTTTTCCATCGAAAAAAAAGCGTCCGCGTTCATCCAATTTCCTGGGAGAATACTCTTCTTTTCGGGTGAAAAGGCCCCAGATATCCTGGTTTTGCTTTAATAACTCATGCATAGCTCTCATCCAAAACAGAAGGTAAAAGTGCTCCGGATTCTTTTCCAGGAAGGCTTTCTATAAGCTTGACCATGAATTCGGTGACATCGACCTTATCCCTGAGAAGAGCAGCTCTTTTCAGGCTCCAGGTCCTCTTAAGCTCCGAATCATTAAAAAGTTCTGTGATTTTTTCCAGGGCAGACTCCGAATCACTGTAGTTAAAAACCAGACCATATTTTTCCTCCAGTTCGGAGAAATTCCCCATTGTCCCCGCAAGCGTGGAAATGTAAATTGAAGGAGTTCCCAGGATTGCACTCTCAACAGCCATGGTTGCCCCTTCGCCTACATACAATGTCGCATAGTAAAGCAGATCATGAATTTTTTCAGGGGGAACCCGGATTTGATACTCTTCGAGTTCCTTATCCAGTGGGCCTTCTGAGGAGATGAATACCTTCCCGAAATTTTTGAGTTCCTGGACGAATGCTAGTTTATTTTTGATTCCATGCTGGCCTATGTCATGGTGCGCGCCCCATGAAATGAGGCGAAGAATTGTAAAAGGCTCACCCATCTCTACCCCCAGGTCCTTCAAAACCTCAGAAGATGGGGTGAAATAAGAAGGGTGAAGATAAGCCAGTTCGTGATAACCACGATACTTTAGCTGTTTTTTTCCTTCATCCTTCTTATAGCATGAAGGAGTACAGATTATGTCACAGAGAGAATAGGTTAGCTTTTGGGCTATAACTGCGTGTTCAGTATCGTTAAATATTACGGATTTTTTCCGCAACATCCATGCTACGTGAGCTACAGGCGGAGAAAGGATACCCATAAGAATGTCAGGGTTGAATTCTTTAGAGATCTTAAAAGTTTTAAACGCTCTCATCGCCCATTCTTCAAACAAGTTAACCTTTCCTGATTTTACTTTACTCAGGACAGTATGCTGAATTCCATAGGCATTGAGCAGGTCTATTACCACATCCTTATCCCGCGAAATTACCATTACTTGATGCCCTTTTTTCTGAAGACACCAAATAATGTTTTTAAAAAAGTGAACATGGGCTGGATGCCCTATATCAATAAGAACTCTCAATGTTGCCACTCCCCCAATTAATACTCCCCATGATTATAGCACATCAAGAAAATATAAAGACTTGCTTTACCAAATATTACCGCATTTGAGAATGAAAACTTACCCCAAATAACATTAAGTATATGAAATAAACTAACATCAACAAATTATGAAACCTTCCTGCCTTTCCTTAGACAAAAAGCTTGCAGTTGACTCCCAGTTCCTCCCCCTCAAGCTTGCAGTTGATTCCCAGTTCCTCCCTCTCAAGCTTGCAGTTGATTCCCAGTTCCCCCTTCAACTTGATTCTGACCTCTTTGTCTGATAGGCTTCTTGTATCTAGTTCTACCTTCACAGATAGTAACTTCACGTCCATTAAGGAAGGATGCTTGCCACTTTAGTGGTGAGAGGAATTCCGTCAACTTCCAACCCATTTAAGGTATATTCATATCCATCTGTTCTACTCAATACATTACAATATTTGTGATTAATTCCTTGTGCTATTTTCATCCCTTCTTTATTTTTAATATCAAAATAACCAGTTTTTCTACAAGATATAGCTCCAATATGGGTTCCTTTGTATTTTCCTTTTGGAATTATTGCTTTGACAATATCTCCTGTTTGGAAACCAAAGAAAGATTTTTGTCTTGCTAAATATCCTCTTGGAAAGCCATATTTATTTAAATTAGTTCTACAGTGAGATCCTCTACCTTTTGCTTTTATATGGAGAACTTGATTTGTTTTGAAATTAATTTCATTTGGCGTTGATTGTCCCACACAAACAGCATCAAAATGGTGATCTTTAGGTAGATTTAACTTAATTCGATTAAACTTCGTTCTTCCACCAGTACCACATTCAATTTTCAGTCCAATGGATACAAGAATATCGTAGATTTTCCATCTAGTAGCATTAACTATAGCAACGTCCTTTAATGGCTTTTTAACTAAATCATATACTTCTGGGTGACCAAATTCCTCTGCGGTCATACTACCTTTAGCTTGATTACAATATCTACATGCTAAGGTTAAATTGGAAACTCTACTACTACCGCCTCTTATTTTAGGAATTATATGTTCAACTTCAAGTGGAACATTTTCAGCACCACAATAAGCACATTTTCTCCCCATTTTTTTAAGAAGATACTCTCGGATTTCATACCCTTGAAGTTCTCCTTGTTGATATTCTATACCAGAAATCTCAGGATTTTGCATTAATTGAGTATCAAATTTTACATTCTCATACGAAATATGAGTTAATGGACAAAGTTTCCTGAGTCTTATAACCCAATTTTTAATATTATCTACTCTACTTTGCAATGATGGAGGTATCCAGCCGTCATTTCGTTTTCTATTTAAGAATCTTGGTTTTCGGTATCTTAATTTCCTATTTCTTCTGGCTCTTCGCATTGCTCTACGACTATCCATGTTCTTTTTTATGTTAGTTTTATGGTGGATTTGAGCAAGCCAGGTTACTTTAGAACCATTTAAAATGGCTAAACCTGTATGACGGCTACCGTAATCTATTTTCAATCGAAATTTTGCATTACTTTCAGATTTTTTTAACTCTTTTAATCGAATTATAAATGGATATTTTTTATGGATTACCGCTTTTCCCATCCCCAGCAGTTTTCTGGCAACTGCTGGATGACAGGGATTTAACAGTTGTTTGTTTTTGTTTAATACGAATATCATTTGGATTTCTCCTATCTCGAAAATAAGATTAATCTTATTTCCGGTAACGTACTTTCGTATCTCTTCTCGTCAATGTTGGAAATGCTTGTTAAGCATAATACACCATTCCTACCTCTCAGAATTTTTAATACTATGCAACAGAGCTACAGGCTGAAGAAGCACCTGTAGGTGTTATGACATTTCCAACGTAGTTCTCGAAGAACTTAGACTGGTCAACCAAGGCACTATTACATGCCTACCAATTTATTGGTGGGTAGTTGACAAGTAGTAACCATACGGTCCAGCAGGCTGGAGCCCCCTTCCCTCCTTAACAGTGCCCATACAAAGCTTATTTTTTAATTAAGTTGTGATCACTAACAAACTACATTATGACTAGAAGATAAATAGTTCAAGAATAAAATAACTATAGAAACCAAGTTACTGAGTTGAGATAACTAAAATTTTCAGTGTGAAAAATTATAAACGTTTTTATTCTCAGAAATAGGAAAATAAATATTATTTAACTTTTTACATTTTAACAGAAAAACAAATTTACTTGAAAAAAGAAAAGAAGTTTCAGACTAAAAAATTAATAAAATCTAGGAAGATTACCTTGTAAAAATTATTTTCATGGCTGCAAAGAGAAAACTAGTGATAAAGCATAACACAAGAGGGTAAATTCCCATATCCATTGAATCTACCGAAAACTCATCTTCTTTTTTGGAGGCAAACAGCATTTCTTTCATACCCAGAAGAGCGATTAGCCCCAAGACCGTTATCTGATAATATGAAGGGATTCCAAAATCAGTCGAGAGAAAACCGATACCTAAATTTGGAAAAGAGCTCCTTGCTGCAAAGTCTGTACCCATGCCAAGTATTGAAAACATTATAAATTCCCCATAGTCTCTATAAAAGAATTATCAGAACATTGTTATTGTCAGAAAATTACTATTATCAGAACATATACTAAGTCCTAACCATACAGAGTATAAACCTTAAACTATATGAATATATGAATAAGGTTAAGAAGTATTACAATGAAAATGGACAGAATGGCGATTTCCAGAGACCTGGAAGGATAGCTTATCAAAAAATAGATAAGAATTGGGATTGATTATTCTCCAATTCTCAATAAAGAGGTTCAGTTTATGAAAATTTCCGTTATAGGTTCAGGATATGTGGGTTCGGTCACAGCCGCGTGTTTTGCAGAAGTCGGGCATGAAGTAGTCTGTATAGATATTGACAAGAAAAAAATGGATCTGATAAATGCAGGCATTTCCCCTATCTATGAAGAGGGACTTGGAGAACTTTTGCAAAAGTATGCCGGAAAAAGTCTCACTGCAACCACTGACTATGAATCTGCAATCATGAATACGGACATTTCCTTTATCTGTGTAGGAACACCTTCTGCGGAAGATGGAAG
Source organism: Methanosarcina sp. UBA402 (assembly GCA_002509325.1). Taxonomy (GTDB): domain Archaea; phylum Halobacteriota; class Methanosarcinia; order Methanosarcinales; family Methanosarcinaceae; genus Methanosarcina. The sequence continues at coordinate 7,747 of DADO01000020.1, forward strand.
CATAGACCTTTCAATTGTTCGTGCGGCGACCGAAAGCATAGGGGCAGTGCTGGCAAAGAAAGAGGGATACCATGTAGTGGTTGTTAAAAGCACAGTTGTGCCCGAAACAACTGAAAAGTTTGTCCTTCCTATCCTTGAAGAAACTTCAGGAAAGGTAGCCGGAAAAGATTTTGGAGTTGCAATGAATCCCGAGTTCCTCAGGGAAGGAAAAGCAGTTTACGACTTCATGCATCCTGATAAAATCGTTGTTGGGGCAATTGACCAAAAATCAGGAGATCTTGTTTCAGAACTTTACCGGGACTTTAAATGTGAAATCACCCGCACGAATCTATCAACAGCGGAAATGATTAAATATGTAAATAATTCCCTTCTTGCAACCAAAATATCCTTCGCCAACGAGATAGGAAATATTTGTAAAAAATTAAATATCGATACCTACGAGGTTATGGAAGCAGTAGGTAAGGACTCCAGGATATGCCCAAGGTTTTTGAACTCAGGAGCAGGATTTGGAGGGTCCTGTTTCCCAAAAGATGTAAAGGCGCTTATAGGAAAGGCAAAAGAGATCGGATACTCTCCAGTACTACTGGAGTCTGTAATTGGCGTAAATGAAAAACAGCCAACTCTGATGACTGAAATACTCCAGAGGAAAATAGGAAACCTTGAGGGCAAAAAGGTTGCAGTCCTTGGACTTGCCTTTAAGAATGAAACTGATGATATAAGGGAATCCAGAGCAATCCCTGTCATTACCGAGCTTCTGAGGCTTGGAGCAAAGGTTTCAGCTTATGACCCTATGGCAATCGAGAATATGAAGCGAATCTTTCCGACAATTGAATACTTCGTGAAAGCTAGAGAGACTCTTGAGGGAGCTGACGCCTGCCTTGTAATGACAGAATGGGACGAATTTAAGCAGCTCGATTCTGAATTTGAAGCCATGAAAGAAAAGGTAGTAATCGACGGAAGGCGGGTAATTAAAGCGAAAAATATAGATTATGAGGGGCTTTGCTGGTAAAACCAGCAGAAATTATTTCCCTTTATGATAAAGCCTTTCTTTAGGCATGGACTTGGTAGCAGGCAGGAAACGAGTTTCTAAACCTGTCGCAGGAATAAGTGCTTTTTGACGGTCAAATAAACTGCCCAGTAAAAAGGAAGTCTGTGAAACGATTATTCTTACAGTTGAGCTAAAGTATTTTTCAACCATAACATCTTTAATTTTCCTCTGATTATTAACCAGTCAAACAAAGAATAAAATTAAATATTTCCTGACCAAAATTAATCACTTCCTTACTAATTAAAGACGATGTAAAATATTAATCGGGAAGTAAAGATTATCTGGAGAGTTTTTCCATGCCTACAAAGAATAAAATACTTGTGACAGGAGGAGCCGGTTTTATAGGAAGCCACCTGGTAGATCGTTTTCTAGAAAAAGGAAGCAGAGTTATTGTTTTTGATAATCTGAGTTCAGGAAAAATGGAATTTATAGAAAAACATCTTAAAAATCCGGACTTTTCCCTAATAAAAGGAGACCTTCTTGATAAGGAGGCGATAGAGAAAGCCTGCAAAGACATTGACCTAGTTTGCCATGTGGCTGCAAATCCTGATGTCAGGCTCGGAGCTTCGGATACCAGAGTTCATCTAGACCAGAATATTCTGGCAACCTATAATCTTCTGGAAGCGATGAGGAAAAATAATACTAAAAAAATTGCGTTTACTTCCACCTCGACGGTTTATGGAGAAGCGAGCATTATGCCTACTCCGGAAGATTACGGACCTCTTATTCCTATATCTCTTTATGGTGCCTCCAAACTTGCCTGTGAAGCCTTTATTACTTCATATTCTCATACCTTCGATATGCAAGCCTGGATATTTCGCTTCGCAAATATCGTTGGTCCACGCAGTACACATGGAATTACGGTTGATTTCATTAAAAAACTGTGCAGGAACTCCAATCTGCTGGAGATCCTGGGCGATGGCAAGCAGGAAAAATCCTACCTTCATGTATCGGAATGCGTTGATGCTATATTGTTTTTAATAGAGAACAGCCAGGAGAAGGTAAATATTTTCAATATTGGCTCCGAGGATACCATCAGTGCTACAGAGATAGGAAAAGCTGTTATGGAAGAGATGGGGCTTTCTGATGTTGAGATTATCTATACCGGAGGGAGCAGGGGCTGGAAAGGCGATGTTCCAAGGATGAGGTTAGGGATTGAAAATATGAAGAGTTTGGGCTGGAAGCCTGTCTATACATCGGAGAGAAGCGTGAGAGAGACGGCTAGGGCATTACTTGAGGAAGAGTTAGTGGAATAACTCCCCCAATTTTTTCAAAGTTAACTTAAGCCAGGAATTTAATTGTTATAAGGTAAATTATTGTTTGACTTCGCTTTTGACTCTGAATAGGTACCTTCGTATTAAAGAAAGCTCATGGTCGCTGAATCCGCCCACTAGGAACATCATAACCAAGTAGATAAGTGCGCCTACACCTGCAATCTCGAAAAGCTCAAAAATGCTTGAGATAACGAAGTGGGAAACAAAGAGATACATAGCCATTGAGGACAGAGCGCTTTTTACAATGTCCTGGAAATAAAAATCAAGTTTAAAGTGTTTTAAAGATACGTGCATGCAAAGCACAGTCATTAAAAAGTAAGAAAATAAGGTTGACAGTGAAGCTCCTACAATTCCGACAGAAGGAATCAGAAGAAAGTTAATCAATACATTAGAAACTGCTGCAACAATATTGATGTAAGTTGTAATTTTCGTTTTCTTAATGAGAAGCATTGTATTGACAAATATTTGGAAGACGCCTGCCAGAAGACCGGAAAAAGCGATAATGGGGATTACAATCCAGCCTGAAAGAAAATCTTCGGTGGTAAGAATCCCAAGCAGCGGTTTTGCAAGAGCTGAAAGCCCGAAAACTGCAGGAATCGAGATAAGAAGGAAATATCTAAGAGAATGAGACATATAAATTCTTACTTCATCCATTTTATTTTCATCAAATAACTTTGAGAGCTCAGGAAGGAGAATAAGCTGAAGGGGAGTTACAAAAAGTTGTATAAGGTTGCCAATTGAGCAGGCTGCCGAATATACACCTACACTTCTAAGGCCAAGAAAGTAAGTAACCATGTATCTGTCACTTGACTCTGTAATCCATCTTATAAGTGCATTGGGAGTTAGGGGTAGAGAAAATTGCAAATACTCTTTCATGTGAGTAAATCGAGGAATAGCGAATCCTATCTGTGATATAATAATTACAAGAGCGATTAAAAAAATGGCACCCTGTACAAATAAGGTAGCTGCTATTACACCAAGAAGCCCATATCCCATTTTGAGAAGAACGAGAATGAAAAATAGTTTTCCAAACGTTTCAAAAAGAGTTAAGTAAGAAAACTTCTGGATCTGCCTGAAAACTCTGAAATAAAAAAGAGATATAGACTCAATTACATTCAGAAGAATTAAAAGAGAACCTGCCTGGACAAAATAAGTTGCCTCTGGGTCTCTGAAACCGAAGGTTGCAAGAGGCTCTGCAAAAATATAGAGCAGAAGTGAAGCCAGAAGACCGGATACAGTTACAAAAAAGAGGATGGAATATACTGCTTCCCTTATTATTTTGGTTTCCGTTTCAGAAGATAAAAACCTGACAAACCCCATAGAGAGGCCCATTAGTGCAAGGGGAGAGATAAGGGATACAGTGATATTAATCTGGGCCCAGAGTCCGTAATCATAGGTTCCAAGGGTTTTTGTGATTATCGGAAGCAGGAAGAAGGTTCCCAGGCTTGTAAGTATCTGAACTGTTCCAATAAAACCAACATCCTTTGCAAACTTTTGATATGACACCATATCACCTTAAAAGGAATTCCGTTTTTAATGTTTTGAACGAAGTAGTTACGAAAATGTTCTTATGAAAATACTTCTTAAGACTTGCTCCGGTTCACTATCCAGAGTTTGGTACTTAAATCCTTCCGAACGCCGATCAAATTTTTCAGGTTCCAATTTCTCCGCAGAGGTTCTATTTATAACTATATCATAGCAAGTCTCATTCATACACTGTTTTATTTTGGATCTGAAAGTTTCGAGATATTATACTTATATTC
>DADO01000020.1:12089-12817 GCA_002509325.1 Methanosarcina sp. UBA402
ATACTTATATTCAGTGTTAACTTTAAGTTTTCGAGATATCATACTTATATTCAGTGTTAACTTTAAGTTTATTTCTACAGCATCCTTTTCAACAAAACCAAGGTTCAACTAACCCCGGTAAGAGATTTCTACAAAAGATAAAAGCCTTTGTGTTTGGATAAATTTTAGTAGAAGTTTAATACGCATATAGATGTAACTTCTTGAAAGCAAATGAGTAAGATGAAATTCCAGAAAACAGAAAATCTTGACGTAATATAAAAGGAAATTAAAAAATAAAAACAAACTTGACTTATATTTAAAAGATGCTCTCCTAGAAAATTAAATTTCTAAAAGGATAGATAAGCTTTAGGATACAAATACTAATTAAATTAATTCTGAAAGGAGATAAAAACTAACATATTCTGCTTAAAAGATTTTTCCTTAAGGGCTTGTTTCAAAACTACCTCTAATGCCGAGATTTGAAACAAGCTCTACTGGAAATCCTTAAAATTGATTTGTTTTTACGTAACAGAAGGAGGTTCAAAATATCCGATCTTCAGAACTTGCTCTCAGGTCGGAAGTAATGGAAATCTCCTTTGAGAATATAACTTTAGTTATACACTAGATCCAATTTTGGTACCTGACTTGCGTTTCCACAGTCACTGCTGTAAAAAGCAATGTAATTATTGCTTTCATTACGGGCTTTTATAAGGAATCCTGTGTTCTCGTACCTGCCACTGACATACTCT
>DADO01000020.1:13018-13210 GCA_002509325.1 Methanosarcina sp. UBA402
CAGCTCATAATACCTGTTGTCAGGCAGTGTGCTGCCTTTAAAGGTAATTGTTGCATAAGGACTGTTGCCCTGCAGAACACCATTTTTGTCGTACCAGTCTCCTCCTGCATTATTCCATGCAATTCCTCTGTCCCGTTTGTTCCAGCTCACATAGCTTGCATTCCAGATAGAGGCTGGCCTGTAAACTTCAAT
>DADO01000020.1:13480-13791 GCA_002509325.1 Methanosarcina sp. UBA402
ACTCGTCCAGGTCAAACAACAATACATCCCTATACCTGCCAGTATTCATACCCCCAACATCAATAAAGGAACTGTCTTGATAGACCACCTCAGAGGAAGCTTCACGCAGCCGGTTATCCTTTGCGCCAGTGACAGTTGCATTTACAGTATTTACAGGTTCGGCCACTATAGCTCGTTTCCTTGTCACGGTAAGTTTTGGCACCTGGTTTTCGTTTCCACAGTCACTGCTGTAGAATGCGATATAGTTGTCACTTTCATTACGGGCTTTTATAAGGAATCCTGTGTTTTCGTACCTGCCACTGACATACTCT
>DADO01000020.1:13996-17447 GCA_002509325.1 Methanosarcina sp. UBA402
AGCTCATAATACCTGTTGTCAGGTAGGGTACTGCCTTTAAAGGTAATTGTTGCATAAGGACTGTTGCCCTGCAGGACTCCGTTTTTGTCGTACCAGTCTCCTCCTACATTATTCCATGCAATTCCTCTGTCCCGTTTGTTCCAGCTCACATAGCTTGCATTCCAGGCAGAGGCTGGCCTGTAAACTTCAATTACAGTATCCTGAGGCCTTGAGCTTCCTGCAGGATAATACCAGTAGAGAGAAAAGGTTGCACTAGTAACTTCGGTAGAACTATCATACTCGTCCAGGTCAAACAACAATATGTCCCTATACCTGCCAGTACTCATACCCCCAACATCAATAAAGGAACTGTCCTGATAGACCACCTCAGAAGAAGCTTCACGCAACCGGTTGTCGTATACTCTGAAAACTACAGATTCCTCGGGGGATTGTACAGGATCAATCCCTGAAAGGGATGCGCATGCGGTATTTCCATACCTTCCAATATTGATCCTATTTCCATTATCTTCAGGCTCCTTTGAATAATCAGAATCTGGATGTCCGGCATCAATACAGGGAGAACTCACTTTATCTTTAATCCATTTTTCTCCGTTCCAACGGCCTGCTGTCGATTGAAGGTAGTAATCATGTGAACTCTGGTCTGCAAAGAGAGGGTCAGCATAAATATCTGTTGTAGATAGGACATTTTTATAGTTCCCGGCGGTGTTGTTGTAGAGACAATTATTTTCCAGTACAATTATATGGGAGCCGGTAAGGCGATTAATCACACCGTACCCTGTTCCTGCAGCGTTTTTCGTGCGCGGCACGGTGTTTATGATTATGTTATTACGGACAGTGGTTGTGAACCCTGAGCCAGAGGGACCGGCGTTGTTGTCAGTCGAATACATGTTTACAACTGCCGCATTGTGAACTCCATCAAAGACATTATTTTCAATCAGGACATTATGGAATCCACTGCCAAGAACCCCACCTACCCACTCGATGCTTGGGTTGGTGCCGGAATCATAGAAAATATTGTGGTGGATGTATACACTTGACAAACTTTTATCATACGCCCCTGCAGTTCCGATCAGCCAGATACCCGGGCCATAGGTATTCGTAATTACATTGTCGTAGATCTCGATATTATTCATGTCCCCAGCAGATCTCTCAACCTGAATTCCCGGCCCGCCTGCGCTCCAGTGGTAGAAGGAGTCGATTACATTATCATGAAACTTTACATTGTTTGAGTTCCATATTCTAAGGGCACTGTTAGTCCTGCAAGTTATTGTGTTATTCCAGGCCTCTACATTCTGGCAATCAATTGCGAACAAACCATCGTGTCCAAGCATAGAAATTTTGTTATTGTAAAACTGAATATTTTCACCGTATTTTATCCTCAACCCGTCTCCATGCCCATCGTGCATATACATATCACATACTGTTACGTTCTTGCAGTAAAGGAAATAAATCACATTGTAATACCCTTTACCTTTAGCGAACTCGGTGTTACCGTCATGATTTGCGTTAACTTCGAACCCTCTTATTAAAATATTATTGTTTCCGGAACTGCTCATCTGCTTGATCAATGGTTTCATTGTAGGCCAGCCTGCATTATCAACCAGTTTGATCACAGCAGTCGAATCCCCTTCAAGAACGGTATTGCTGCCGATTAAAAGAGAATCATTAATAACGTACGTAAAAGACCCTTTGAGGTGAACAGTAGTATACTCCGAGTTATCTGCCACAAATTTTAAGGCCTGATTTATCTGCACATGATCATCTTTTCCATCGCAGTTGAAATCACCACTTCCGTCTCCTGCAACATAAACGATTGGCGCAGGACTTCTGCATAAAGCGGTAGGAACGCTTACAAGAATAAGGCAACCTACCAGAAGAAAAATTCCTACCTCTCGTTTTAATGTCGAGGTAACCTTGGGCTGATCATAACTTTTTGCTGTGGACGAAATCGGAGCGCTTGAGCTCCATGTCGAGGTAACCTTGGGCTGATCATAACCAAGAACATTACTGCGTTTCCTAGAGAGATATTTATGTGGAGAAGTATCAACATCCCCACAAAACTTCTTACTGTTGGCCAATATTTTACTTAAATTTATTAATCTGTTCCCAATACATCGGATAAGATTTTTCAAATAGTATCCACTCCCCGAAATTCAAGACTATAGAAATTATCTGGAGAAATTATTCATAGCAAAAGCTAATGAATCCAATCACACACGACAAATTTAGGATTCGGAATAAATCCCCCCGTTTTTCAGGCCAAAATCTCATATTCGCCTAAGTCCCCATGAAAACATAGTGAATAAATTGAGATTCAGCCTGCGATTAAATTTATATAGTCACGATTGTAATTTAGATCATTATCTATAAAAGTATTTGTTCAACCTTTATAAATTTTTAACAAGTTTTCTATATTTTAGGTAGAGGGAATGGGTGCTTAGAACGAGAAAGACAAATCAAAAGACAATTATTAAAATTTATAGCAAAATGGAAATTTTTCGAAGGAACCCCCAGACCATTGCCTTCTTAATATTTAAGTATTGACAAAAACAAAAATCAATTTTTAATCATTAGAATTTGCAAAGTTGCCTGCAGCATGAGTTTCCTGAATGATTTAAATGATGGGCTTATCCCAAAACTCCGAGCTGTATATTTAAATTTCAAATAATCAGTTGGGCCTCTGATAGTAGAAATGTTTTGAAATTTATTGATACAAAAAATAAAAAGTAGTTTTGGGATAGACTTAAAACTATTTTACCAAATCGACAATGAGCTTTTAAAGACCTTCTAGATTTCTAAACGTATATTTATTTCTCCAATCTCACTCCTCCGATACGAGAGACGAATAAATCAAACTGGGATCTTTCGAAGAAACTTCATAAAGGTAGCTATCGAACGTTGTGTCAGAGAGATTCAAAGAGACTTCTTTAACTGCACTTATTGTTGCAACCTCAGAATCATTGAACACACCATCACTCACTTCAAAAAATATAGTATAAATTCCTTCCTGTCCGTTTGCGGGCGTCCAGCTAAAAAATCCTGATTGCCCATCAAAACTTGCACCTGTAGGAAGGTTTGAAGCTGAAAATGTAAGGTTGCCTCCATTCACATTAGAAGCTTTCACAGTAAAGTTCAAATTTTCTCCGATCTTAACTATAGCTTCAGGAATAAAATCTATAACTAGAGCCTGTTCAACACCAATAGAAAGATCTGAATATCTGAAGTAATCTTCATCCTCATCAAAAATTTCCACCGTAAAGTTCAGATCTTCTTCAGTCTCATCTGCAACTTCTGGAACCAAGCCCACTAATGAAGACTGTACAGTCTTTACTCGTGAAGTTGGGGAGAGAGACGCATACTTTGTGTTCCCATATCTTCCTATGTTAATTCTATTTCCATTAGGTTTCAGTTCTTTAGAATAGTCCGAATAGGCATATCCAGCATCAATACA
>DADO01000150.1:0-5578 GCA_002509325.1 Methanosarcina sp. UBA402
AGGATAATATCATTATGCATATGGGTTACAGGATAATATCATGGAATTCTTTATTATCAGGACAGGATTCTTTATAATACAATATAAGTTTTTAATTATGGGAATACCACAACAGCCAAAAAAGAGTTAATACCATGCTTGAAAGACTGAAAAGCTCACTGATTAATTCTCCTGTGATCAAGCGAGGAGAATACAATTACTTTATCCATCCGATCTCTGATGGCGTACCTTCCATAGACCCCCGCCTGGTTGAAGAAATTTCGGATTATATCCTTACTATTACTGACATTAAGAAAGTTGATGCTATTGTCACAGTAGAGGCTATGGGTATCCCTGTGGCAAGTGCCCTTTCCCTGAAAACCGGGGTTCCTTTGACCATTATTCGGAAAAGGCCCTATTTCCTTGAAGGGGAAGTGGAACTTTCTCAGAGCACAGGGTATTCAAAAGGAGTTCTTTATATAAACGGGCTCAAAAGAGGGGACAGAGTAATTATTGTGGATGACGTCATCAGTACTGGCGGAACACTGATGGCACTTGTAAAAGCCCTGAAAACTATGGGTGTAGAAGTTCTTGATGTAATTTCCGTCATCGGGCGAGGGGCTGGATATTTACAACTAAAGGAGCACGGGTTTGAGCCTAAAGTTCTCGTTACAGTCGACGTGAGCGAGAAAGGCGTGGAGATCAAGAATGTCTTTGGGGATGAATGAAGCATTTGACTTAAAGCCTGACTATATCATCAATGTGATAAAAAAAACAGGGGCGAAATTTGTAGGTTTTCAGTTTCCCGAGGGGCTCAAAAGAAAAGGTCCGGAGCTTGCAAAAAAGGTTGAAGAAGCTACCGGTGCTGAAATAATTATTTCAGGAGACCCCTGTTATGGAGCATGTGACCTGGATAGAACTCTGCTAGAGCAAGTTGACATTCTTTTTCATTTCGGGCATGCCGAACTGGAAGATACAAAACTCTCAGAGAAGGTCTATTTCATAGAGACTCGCTCTGCAATTGACATTCGACCTATTGTTGAAAAGGCTGTCCCTGAACTTAAAGGGCAGATAATAGGGCTGATTACTACTGTCCAGCACGCCCATAAACTCCCAGATGCCTGCGCTGTCCTCAAGGCGAATGGAAAAACCTGTGTAATCGGGCGAGGGGATTCCAGGCTTGCATATCCGGGTCAGGTACTCGGCTGCAATTTTTCGGCAGCAAGGGACGAGGTCTGCAATGAATACCTGTATATAGGAAGCGGAGATTTCCATCCCTTAGGTGTGGCGCTTTCCACAAAAAAACGTGTTCTTGCAGCCGATCCTTTTTCCGGAGAAGTTCGTGAGGTAGATTCTTCAAGAATCCTTCGCCAGCGGAGCGCGGTAATTGCAAAGTCTCTGGATGCTGAGGTTTTCGGGATAATCGTCTCAAGCAAAAACGGGCAGGAAAGACTGGAGCTTGCCTCCTCTTTGAAAGCGCTTGCGAAGAAGCATGGAAAAGAGGCATATCTGATCCTGATTGATCTCGTAACTCCTGATCAGCTTCTTCAGTTCAAGGTGGACGCTTTCGTGAATACTGCCTGCCCAAGGCTCGCAATAGATGAAGTAGGACGTTTTCCCTCTCCCATGCTAACGCCTCAGGAATTTGAGATCGTACTTGGAGAACGGGAATGGGAAAACCTTGTGCTCGATGAAATTACCGAGGAGCCTGTATGAAATGAAGCAAAGAAAACTTGAGATGCTGCTTGAAGAATTGGAAGGTTTTTCCGATCCTGAACTTGAACTGGAGCAGTACCAGACTCCTCCTCTTCTAGCTGCGGAAATTCTTCACTTTGCTTATATGCAGGGAGATCTTGAGGACTCGGTTCAGGATCTTGGCTGTGGTACTGGAATCCTTGCAATCGGGGCAAAGCTTCTGGGTGCAATAAGGGTTGTGGCATATGATACAGATCAAAAAGCCCTTAAGATCGCAAAAAGAAATGCCGAAAAGTTTGGAGTAGATATCGAGTTCGTTTTATCGGACATTACTGACATTAAAGAGCACGTAAAAACCACGGTTATGAATCCTCCTTTCGGGGCAAGAGTTAAAGGAAGGGACAGGCCTTTTCTTTCGTCAGCATTAAGAACAAGTGAAGTAATATATTCAATTCATAACCGTGGAAGCCTTGCTTTTATCCAAAAGTTCATTAAGCCTGCGGTCATTACACATTCCTACGTTGCCAAATTTCCTATAAAACGAACTTTCGATTTCCATAAAAAAGAAAAAGAAGTTATTGAAGTCGAGATCTATAGAATTACGACCTCTGAATAATTTCAGATGCATTACCATTCAGATGCATTACCATTCAGATGCATTACCATTCAGATGCATTACCATTCAGATGCATTACTTACGGTATCAGATATTATTATTTATGGCATAGAATATTATAGTGCCAGTATCAGGAATTTACCTCAAAAAGCGGAAGATATCACTGCCTATAAAAAGTATTTCTGTATGTTATTGAACTATACGGAGCGTCAATAGGGACATAGAGTTGCAGATTATACGAATGTGATATTTGTCCCCCTTTCCTGAGGTTGATTGTCTATCGATTGAATGGCTGCCAGTATACTATATTAGTGACAGTTGCTGGGACTATAAGTTTATATTACCTATTAATGATAATTTAAATGAGGGATCATGATTAGAATCCGAAAAAGTAAAACTACGAGAAAGAAATTGACTGGCCCGAGAGGGGGAAAGCCAGTTGCCGAAAAGGCAGCTCAAGTAAGTCAACCCAGGGAGCAGTCGAGAGACCAATATAAAGGTCAATCAAGAGACAATTTCAGGGGTCAGTCCAAAGACCAGTTTAAAGGTCAGCCCAGAGGGCAATCCAAGGACCATTTTAGGGGAGATCAGAGTAAGAAAAGAAGGTTCCCTTACCAGAAAAAAGGCCCAAGAGAAAGGACGAGAATACCTGAGTCCAGAATTCCCACTGAGCCCAAGACCCCCGAAGAAGAGCTTGAAAAAGGAGCTTTTGTCATACCTGGAGAACTCGTTGGGACTACAGAGGAGTTCAAGTCCGGAGAAGGAACAACTGTGTCTGCCGGAGATATTTATTCTACGGCTACCGGAAACGTTTTTATTGACAGAAAAGCGAGAATTGTCATGGTCAGACCAAGCACGATTACTCCGAATATCCTTAAAGTAGGGGACATTATCTATGGAAAAATAACTGACGTCCGTGATTCTGGGGCAATGGTGGAAATTGCAGGAATTGAGGGTAAAGAAGACAGAGAAATTGTCAATGTGCGGCTTGGAGACATCCATGTATCAAATGTGCGGGACTCTTATGTTAAGAGACTTTCAGATGAGTTCAGACCCTTTGATATTGTTAGGGCCAGAGTTATTGACGTTGACAGAATGCGCTTAGCAACAGCTGAAGATTCTCTCGGAGTTGTAAAAGCCTACTGCTCAAAATGCAGAGGAGAACTTGTGCTCGAAGGGAAAAAGCTTAAATGTCCTGTCTGCAATATGACTGAAATCCGCAAAATCTCAACTGAGTATGGAAAAGGGATCCAGTAATTTCTTTTTCCTTACGTGTAGATTTCTGCACAACAAATTACAACTCACCATTCACAGGTGATCACCAATGGAACTGAATATCCTTTCCAAAACAGATAACGAGCTTGAAGTTGAGCTCAAAGGCGAGACACATACCCTTCTCAATATACTTAAGGAAATCCTGGTAAAAGATGAAAGGGTTGAAGTCGTCTTTTATGACATGAAATACGTGAGCATCAGTGAGCCGATCCTTTATATCAAAACCGATGGTACGAATCCTATTGAGGTCTTAAAGGATGCTGCTTCAAATGTAATTACTCAGTGTGACGAATTTACCGATGTTTTTAGCAAGGCAGTAAATGCCTGAGATATTTGAATATTGGCTGCATAACGTCTTCTCAAAGGCGTTTTGCTTTCTTATTCCTGAAAGTCAGGAATCCTTCTAATAGGGCTCCTGACAGTTATTTAGTGAGCCATTGCTACCTTCAAATCTCAGAAATTTCTGGAATCCTTTTTATAAATTCTGTGCATATCCTGGGTAAACAAGATATCTCAAATGCGGTGATCTATCTGGAGTAATAGCTGGATAAAATGTACCAGCTGGATAAAATGCACCGGTTCTTTTTAGTTCAAGGATCGTGTCCTTCAAGGATCGTGTCCTGTATTTGTAATAAGTTCATTTGTAATAAATCCTGTATTTATAATAAGTTTATTTGTAATTTAAAAATCATAAACTAGCCTGTAATTAATATTGAGGTATGAAAGAAAATGAAACTCGATAACTCATCCCTTCAAAAGTTCGGTTTTATTAAAAGAGAAACCCTGGGCAGCATAAATATAGGTCCTCTTCAGACGGGCGGGCTTTTGACCGAGGCTGCAAAACAGACTCTTGTAGAATGGGGAGACGGGTACTCAGTATGTGATTTTTGCGGAGGGGTTCTGGATAAGATAAAAAAGCCTCCGATTCATGATTTCGTGCACAAAGCCCTTCCTGAATTCCTTGGCTGTGATGAGGCAAGGGTCACAAACGGGGCACGGGAATCCAAATTTGCTGTCATGCATTCTGTTGGAAAGCCTGGTGATTGGATTGTATTAGATGGGCTTGCCCACTACTCTTCATACGTTGCAGCTGAAAGAGCAGGTCTGAATATCAAGGCCACATCACATTCAGGCAGCCCTGATTATTACCTTGACCCTGAAGGATATGCCACGGCAATCGAAGAGGTTATAAAGGAAAGTGGAAAACCACCTGCTCTGGCACTTTTAACCTATCCTGATGGAAACTATGGAAACCTGCCAGATGCAGGAAAGATAGTATCGGTGTGCCATGAATACGATGTCCCTCTCCTCCTGAACGGCGCATATTCAGTCGGAAGAATGCCAGTATCTGCAAAAGAAATCGGTGCCGACTTTATTGTAGGCAGCGGGCATAAATCAATGGCTGCATCCGGGCCTGTCGGAGTGCTCGGGGTAAGTGAAGAGTATGCTCCTATCGTGTTCAGGAAATCCAAACACAACAAGGTAAAAGAAGTTGAGCTTCTCGGGTGCACGGCAAGGGGTGCTACGGTTATGACTCTTATTGCTTCCTTCCCTGAAGTGGTAAAGCGTGTTCGGAACTGGGACCTGGAGGTCGAAAACGCTCGCTGGTTCTCGACAAGGCTTGAGGAGATGGGCTTTATCCAGCGCGGGCAGAAACCCCATTCTCATGACCTTATGTTCTTCGAAGCCCCGCGCTTCTACGAAATCTCCGAGAAAGCAAAGAACGGAAGATATTTCCTTTACAGAGAACTCAAAGAACGCAATATTCACGGCATAAAATCCGGGCTCACAAAATATTTCAAACTCAGTACTTTCGGGCTTGGAATGGAAAAACTTGAAGCTGTCGGGGATGCCTTTGAAGATATCCTGAAAAAATATGAGGATATCTAATATTCAAGCTGAATAATATTAGATACGGATGATATTGACTCGGTTCCAAAATCTAGTGATTTTTGTATTTTTTGATTGAAAAGTTGAAGGGCGTGTACTTGAGTTATTGATCAATTCCGAAAA
>DADO01000150.1:5802-7099 GCA_002509325.1 Methanosarcina sp. UBA402
TCAATAACTCATGCCCATTACCAAGTTGAATTTCCAAGAAGAATTCAGTATTCAATCAAACTCGATATTCGAGATCTATCGGCGTCAATTAAAAGGAAATGTTCAAAGAATTGTGGTCATTTTTCAAAATCTAGTGATTTTTAATTTTAAGTTCATCACTAGATTTTGGTATTGTGTCATGATATTCTAAATTGGAGAATTATAACCAGGGTTCACGACCCTGGTTCCAAATCTCTCATTGCTCTTTTACTTTTTAAACTCCAGTTTTTCCACAAATCCTTCTCCTCTGGGAGTCAGGACATAATATGTAACTCCTTCGCTCTCTTTTTTTCAATACAGAGGGTACTTTCCAGCATATTGAGGTTGTAACTTGCCTGGGAATCCTTTAGCTTGAATTCGGCTTTAATTTTTTCAGTGACTTTTTCTGCCCGATCAGGCTTTAAGGATATTTCTGCGGATGGAAAACAAGAACTGTAAGCGAGAACTATAAAACAGCTCCGGCTGTTTTAATTATAAATAGCATTATTTTCAACATTCTGTCATGAAAGAAAATCCTGAACTTGAATCCGTTGAACTGCTTGCAAAAATAATCCTCACTGCCGCCCGGACAGCCCCAAAAGGAAAAGGTATTGATGACATTATAACCTGTCTCCTTTCTCAGGAAGAAAAAACCGAGCTTGCTGATAAAATGGAAGAGTTAAGCGAAATCAAGGGCCTGAAATTCCTTCATCGGGATGCCAGAAATGTCAGGGACGCTGATGCTATTGCCCTTATAGGGCTGAAGGCTTCCGGCGTGAGCAATCTGGACTGCGGAGCCTGCGGGTTTAGAACCTGCAAGGAAATGCTTGAACACGGAAAAGTGCAGAAAGAGTTTCTTGGCCCCCAGTGCATGATTAAGTACCTTGACCTTGGAATTGCGGTAGGCTCGGCAGCAGCAAAAGCAAAGGATCTCTGTATCGACAACCGCATTCTTTATTCTGCAGGCGCTGCAGCCTGTTACTTCAAAATGATAGAGGCAGATGTGGCTATGGGGCTTCCGCTAAGCGTTACAGGAAAGAATATCTTTTTTGACCGGAAATCCACAAGAAAAATTCAGGAATGAAAACCTATTTTTTTCGTTTTTATGATCTAGTGCATCGATTCCGAAATAAATTCATTGTTTGTTGGAAAAGTCATGATTAGCGAATAGATTCAAAAAGTCAAGTGTGAACCTACTCCGGAATCGTAGCACTAGTACTTGTGCAGTTGAACTGAAAAAACAGTAATATTAAACCTTGGTCGTCCATCATTATACGGT
>DADO01000150.1:7345-9656 GCA_002509325.1 Methanosarcina sp. UBA402
CGCCACTAAAAGCGTTTTAGAAATAACATCAACTAACTAATAGCGCACGACCTAAACCTTTAACTGCCAAAATATAAATTTTAATTACAGTAGCTATCGTGCCTGATTAAATACCCAGGCAATTTATGCTTTATCAGAAGTTAAATATCATGAATTCTCTAGTTATTGTGAGAATTTAATTATTCTGGAGGGGTATGTTTGGAAGACGATAGTGGAGATATGTTTAAGTATAAACTCGGTAAGTGGGTTCTAAGCATAGATGAATGTGCTTTTACGGACCTCATGGATCTTGGAAAGGATAAATCTATGCGTCAATATCTGATAGAGTCAATCGACAAATGGGTAAACAAAAAAGAACCACTTTTAACGGATGAATTTATTTTGGAAATGTGCAACATTATTAAAAACGAAAATGAAGTCCTTTACGACCGTTTGATGAAGAAATGTGCTCTAAAAGGGATAAGTGTAGGTGAAGGTATATTTGAATCACTGAATCTTTTGAATTGTGGAATGATAAGTGCACAGGAATGCAGACAGTTTGAAGATGACTTCTCTGACGTATGATGTTTCCATAGTATTTTTTTGGCTTTTTGACCACAGCAGATTGCATTTGATTTTGTACCTTAAGTGTATTTTTGTACTTCAAGTGTGTAGGTCTTAAATATATTTCATGTAAAAAAGGTTAGTTCAGGTACAGCAGAAAGATCCGTGGGATGTAGCAATGAAATTTCTCTGCTGTTCACCTGTTTTTATTCTTCGGTAATTCTTCTTTTTAGGTATTCTTCGGTAATTCTTCTTTTTAGGTATTCTTCGATAATTCTTCTTTTTAGGTATTTTTCCGATTTTTGCGGAGAATTTTCTTACTTGAAATACTTCAGGGCATCGAAATCAAGGGTTGCAAAGTAATCCTCAATCGTCTCGGCTCTCCTGATCTGCACAACGCTTCCGTCCTTCCTGAGAAGGAGCTCGGCAGAGCGGAGTTTTCCGTTATAATTGAAGCCCATGGCGTGCCCGTGAGCTCCTGCGTCATGGATTGCAAGAATATCCCCGATTTCAATTTCAGGAAGAGGCCTGTCGATTGCGAACTTGTCATTATTTTCGCAGAGCGAGCCGGTTACGTCATACTTGCGGACATGAGCTTTGTTCTCCTTTCCAAGCACGGTTATATGGTGATATGCCCCGTAAATGCCCGGACGCATCAGGTTAGCCATACAGGAATCCATCCCTACATAATCTTTGTAGGTGTGTTTAAGATGCCTTACCTGGGAAATCAGGTAACCGTAGGGACCTGTAATCACACGCCCGCATTCCAGGAAGACTTTGAGCGGATAAAGCCCGTTAGCTGTAATTGTGGCATCATAAGCTTCTTTAACACCTTTTGCCAAGGCTTCGAAGGAGACTGGTTCCTCTTCAGGCCGGTAGGGGATGCCTATGCCTCCGCCGAGGTTCACAAATTCGAACTTTATATCGAGTTCCTTTGAGATTTCAACAATGAGTTCAAAGAGGATCCTTGCGGTTTCCACAAAATAATCAGGATTTAATTCGTTGGAAGCCACCATTGTGTGCATTCCAAAACGCTTTATTCCCTTGTCTCTGAGTATGCGGTAGCCTTCGAAAAGCTGGTCTCTCGTAAAGCCATACTTTGCCTCTTCAGGCTTTCCTATTATAGCATTTCCCTCTTTAAGGGAGCCGGGGTTGTACCTGAAGCAGACAATTTCCGGAAGACCGGCATGCTTTTCAAGGTAGTCAATATGGCTTATGTCGTCAAGGTTTATGTATGCTCCAAGTTCCTTTGCCTTTACGAATTCTTCGGAGGGCGTGTCGTTTGAACTGAACATTATGTCACCCCCGACCATTCCAGCTTTCTCAGCAAGGATTAACTCAGGCAAAGAGCTGCAATCCGCACCGAAATCCTCATCTTTCAGGATTTTCAGAATAAAGGGGTTTGGGAGGGCTTTTACGGCAAAGAACTCTTTAAATCCGGGGACTTCCCTGAAGGCTGCTTTCATTTTCCGTGCATTTTCTATAATGGCTTTTTCGTCGTAGATATGAAACGGGGTGGGGTACTTTTTCATTATTTCCAGAATTTTCTCTTTGGTGAAGGGAAGGTCCTTTGAAACCATATTATTACCTTTTACTGATTTTTGTTTAATGGGCTCTGTATCAATTTGAACTTTTACTCCTTTATTAGTCTTTCTACCCCGAATTGCGCTTCGGGAGCACGCTGCCCTTTTCGCTTCGCTCAAGAGGGCTGATTTGCCCTAGTTTCTTTTTGGATCGTGAAGCAGGCGTGATCAACCGCAAACTTTTT
>DADO01000150.1:9919-10043 GCA_002509325.1 Methanosarcina sp. UBA402
TCAACCGCAAACTTTTTCAAAAAAGTTTGATCAAAAACAACGTAACGGCGTGATCAACCGCAAACTTTTTCAAAAAAAGTTTGATCAAAAACGACGTAACCGTGACGGCGTGATCAACCGGCGC
>DADO01000150.1:10291-13757 GCA_002509325.1 Methanosarcina sp. UBA402
CGGTTGCGGTTCAACGGTTGCGGTGCAACGGGTGTGGTGCAGCGATTGGAGTTCAACGGTTGTGTTTTTTGAATATTTCATTAAGTCTGGAGTACGGATAGGTGTTCACAACGTCTTCTTTTTCGAGCCAGCCCCGTCGCGCCTGTCCAAGCCCGTACCGCATTAAACCAAGGCCTGTAGTAGAATGGCTATCGGTGGAAATACAGAATTTAAGGCCAAAGGTCTTTGCGCGCAGGATAAACTCGTCATTAAGGTCAAGCCTTGATGGCTGGCTGTTGATCTCAAGCACTTTTCCGTTTGTAGCCGCAACTTCAAAAACTTTTTCAAAACTGGCGGAATAAGGCTCTCTTTTCCCAAATAGTCTGCCTGACGGATGGGCAAGAATATCAAGATACCTGTTTTCCAGAGCTGTGACAATTCTTTCGGTCATTTTCCTTTCTGGTAACGCAAAACCGGAGTGTACGCCTCCTACTACAATATCGAGTTCTTTGAGAATTTCGTCCGGGTAGTCCAGGCTTCCATCTCTCAGGATATCAACCTCAGAGCCTTTGAGGATTTTTATCCTGAAACGTTTTGAGAGTTTGTCGATTTCTTCCCATTGAGCTTTTAATTTCTCAATTTCCAGGCCATTGGCAACTTTCTGGGAACGGGAGTGATCGGTTATTGCGATATACTCGTAACCAAGAGCTTCTGCTTTTTCGATCATAGTTTTAAGGCTATTTTTCCCTTCACTATAACTTGTATGTATGTGGAAATCTCCCTTGATATCGCCTGCTTCTACTAGTTTGGGAAGGGCATTTTTTGCAGCGGCTTTGATTTCTCCCCTGTTTTCCCGAAGTTCAGGTGGGATATAAGCAAGGCCAAGTTTTTCATAGATCTCTTCTTCGCTGCGGCCTGCAATCTGTTTTCCGGATTCTTTTAAATATAGCCCGTATTCCGAAAGCTTATAACCGTTTTTGATGGCAGTATTTCTGAGTTCTATATTGTGCTCCTTTGAGCCCGTAAAATACTGAAGGGCTGCTCCGTAACTTTCAGGTGGGACTACTCTGAGGTCAATAGCTGTCCCTTCTCTCAGGATCACACTGCTTTTTGTATTGCCTTTTAATATAACCTGATCAACATCCTGAAGGGAGACAAAACAATCCATTACCTTTAGAGCTTCGGCTTTCTCGGCTTCTGCCAGGATGTCAATATCTCCAATTGTTTCTTTTAGCCTGCGAAGCGAGCCAGTGTAGATTATCTTCGAGAGGTCGACTTTAGAGGTTGTGTTTTTACATTGGGATTTTAAAGCCGATATAACCTCTTCTGCGAGTGGGAGCGCCTTTCCGAGAGCTATCCGGGCATGGCTTTTCTCATACTGCTCAATTGCCTTTGCCAGATTCTTTTCACTTTTTTCCCCAAAGCCGTCGAGCCGCCTGAGCCGATGGGCAGCGATCGCGTTTTTCAGATCAGAAAGCGTCCTTATTCCAAGGGTATCGGCAAGTTTTTTCATTTTCTTTGCCCCAAGCCCCCGGATTTCCATCAGTTCCGCCGTTCCTGAAGGAGCTTTTCCTTTAAGTTTTTCGAACTTTTCCACCCTGCCTGTTTCCAGATACTCAGCAATGTGATCGGCAATGGACTCACCTACACCTGGAATTTTGGTCAGCCCTGTTTTCCCTTCTCTTGCATAGATATTTTCTATATCTTCCCCAAGATTTTCTATCATCTGGGCTGCTTTCCGATAAGCTCGCGGTTTCCACTCAACCTGCTGATATTCAAGAATATCAGCAATCTCATAAAATAACTCTGCAATCTCTCGATTCTTCAATTGCTTCCCCCTGTCCCTTGTATTTTACTTTTTTCTCCCCGGTTAACTCAAACGCCACATCTCCAAGGTCTCATGTTCTTGAATATCTTTTTTAACCTCCTTTTAGGATCCCATATGCTCCAGCAATAGCTTTTAAATCTTATCTCCTACTCCAAGTGTTGTACTCTCAAAGGCAAGCCCGATGCTCCCAAGAAAAAGGTATGCGCTGTTCCTTACTTTCTTTCCTATCAGTTTCTAGAAAAAGTTAGCAATTTTCCTGACGATTTCCTTATGAGATGTTATCTTTTCAAGTTCCTCAAAAGCTCCGCAAGCTCTATGAACCGAGCCATTGCCCTTTCCCCAAAAACGCTTTGAAATTTTTCTCTGAATTATTATTCAATTCCCGGTCTTTATCGCTTTGCACCCTCAAATTTCAGAAATTGAATTATTCTTTTTCTTCCCGCAAATCAACAACCTCTACCGTTTCCTATTCATTACCGAAACCTTTAATATCTAAAAGATGAATGAGATGAATATACAGCACTTCTTTATACAGCACTTCTTTATACAGCACTTCTTTACGTCCTTATGCGACTGTGGTTTAGTGGCTATGACCTGAGCTTCCCAAGCTTAGAACCCGGGTTCGAATCCCGGCAGTCGCATTGGATAAATCTTTTAAATTAGCTTTCTTTTAAACTCAAACTCTCTTTTAAATTAATTCTGTTTTAAACTTGGATTTCTCTTGATTTTAAGTTCAAGAAAGGTCATCAAGTGATATCTTTTTCCTGTAGCCCATACCCTGAAATATTGCCACAAGGTCTCCTTTATCGTCAGTTATGTTTACAGTATATGTTGAGATTTTGGGGTTGATCGATGTTTCTTTTGCTTCGGCTGTGAGGATTTCGCCTGTTGCGGCTTTTACGAAAGAGATATTTGCATTGATAGCAACAGCGACAGTACCGTACGCATTTGATGCTGCAGCAAAAGTGAGATCTGCAAGGGTAAACAATGCACCTCCCTGAACGGTTTTCAGGGCATTAAGGTGCTTTTCTTCTATATTCATAATGGCTTTTGCATATCCTGGGGAGACTTCCAGAAGTTCGATTCTTGAAGTTGCAGCGAAATTATCGTTCTTAAAAAATTCTTTGATATTTTCCATGTAATAACTCCGGTTATTGTCAATAAGTCATGCTCTATTTTTCATATTTTTAATTAAAGTTATTCTCTTGAATGTAAATTTACTCTTGAATCTTCCATTTTCAGAGGTTAAATTCCTGCTGAGCTCTGAAGTTAACCATCCAAATCTTTTTGAGCATCAAAAATAATTCATTCCTGGGGAGAAATGAAAGGCAGAATTCAATTTTTACAGACAGATCTTCCAGAATTTAACTATCTGGAGTTGCTATCTCATCTGGGAGTCACAAGGCATCTAAGAGGTCTGAAAGCCACAAACGAACTGATTGAATTGTGCCGAATGGAGAAGGGGAAGTTCATTCTGGAAGTCAGTTGCGGGACTGGTAAAATTTCCTGCTACATTACAAAAAAGTACGGCTGCAGTGTTGTTGGGTTGGATATTTCCGAAAAGATGATTCCCTGGTCAAAAGAAAGGGTAATAAAGGAAAGTATAATTGATATAGTTGAATTTATGCAATCTGATGCTGTCAACGGCGGTTTACTTTT
>DADO01000204.1:0-1215 GCA_002509325.1 Methanosarcina sp. UBA402
GATGGAGCCAATCGCCACGATAAAATGCTTGTAAAAGGGACTCTTGATGCTATAATCATTGAAAGACCTTCACATAAAGTAACTCAGAATAATTTCGCATGCGCATGGATATCATTCAGAGCAACAGGACTTTTCGGATAGGCTCTTAATGTTCTGATTTCTGTTTATTTCTCCATTCCAAATATCTATAGAAAATGCCAATTAATACCTGTTGCAAGCCTGTATACAGAAGTAAGAGAACTCGGAGCAAAAGCTATACTATTAATATAATTTTCTAGAACTAAACATATATAAATAATTAAGATTGAAATAGCATGATTATAAAAAGATGGAGGTTATATAATGAGTGCGGAATGTTGTACTGAAAGACAACAACACAATTTAATGATCGAAGAAGAAATTGAAAAAATAAAAGCGGAACTCAAAATAGTATCTGAGAAAGTCGAGTATTTCGATAGTTTAATAGTAGCCGCAGATAGCCTGAGAAAATCAGCAGAGGATAAGATTATACAAACACAATCCAAAAAATTAGATTTAATCACCAACAAATTAGATTCACAGATTCAAAGTATCGGAGAACTAATAAGGAAAGCTGAGACTAAAAGAGAAGAAGCAATAAACAAAGTACTGAATGCTGAGGTTAGTCTAATAGTGCTAGAAAATAAAATATTACACTTGGAACTCGCTAATTTTTTAGCAACGCCCTGAGATCAAAAAACAGTTGTGTGATGGGAAAATGTGGAGACTCGATTTTTAATAAACATCCTACTTTGACAGAAGCGTACATATTATAATGTATAAATGGTTCGATGTTTTTGTTTTTGGCAATCAGTTTTCAATTGAATATAATGTTTTTAAATTTCTTGCTAATTTGCATATTTCTTAAGATATGCTTTGAAGCAATGTGTTTTTGTAATCAAGTACTTTAGTAATTACCAGAATCTGTCAAACTTGGTAACCATTACAACCAGAGCGGTGGCGCGAACATACCCATTGTTGAGGGGGTGAGCCAGTGCAATTTTTATTTCTTGTGAATTCTAAGCTTGCCTCATTTGTATTCTATGAAGATACAATATATGAGGAATGTGTTATTTATGTTACCGCTTTTGTAAACTTATCCATAAAAATCAAGAGGAATAGATTATTGTAGTGTAACTATTCAGCCTATATAAAACAACATCAATAGCCATCTTTACTAATATCCAATAGACAAAT
>DADO01000204.1:1377-1523 GCA_002509325.1 Methanosarcina sp. UBA402
TCTTTACTAATATCCAATAGACAAATTCCTGTAATTTGATTTTCTTTGACTGTTGGCTATTGACTGTGTTTTCTCATTGTTTATAAGTTAATTCTCGGTTTCATCGTTTTCGTTAGAATCAATATCAACAGACATGTTTTGATAGG
>DADO01000204.1:1854-10616 GCA_002509325.1 Methanosarcina sp. UBA402
GTTGTGGAGATGGAGGCAATTTATCACGATTTTTCACTTAACCGAAGACGCATGAATTGCATTTATACAGCCTCTGCCCTCTGGAAGAAATAACTACTGGCGCAGACCATCAGAACTGACAGTGTAGAAAGAATACATACGTCCAGAACAATTGAGAACTCACAATGACCAATCAATACTCCCCGCAAAGCATCCACACCATATGTCAGCGGGTCAAAATAAGATAGAACCCGTATCGGGGCAGGCAAATTTGCAACCGGAAATAAAGCCCCGGATAAAAGAAACAGAGGGAATGCAATAAAATTAATAATTGTGCTAAACCCATGAAAATCCTTTAGTACAGATGACAGAATCAATCCTACATTTATAAAGATCATAGATATAAGAACCATTATCACGATCGAGGACAGAACTGCAGAAAGAACAGGCAGTCTAAAACCAAGTAATACCGACATCATCATAATAATAAGTGCCTGAATGATTGACGTGGTTGCACTTCCTGAGATCATCCCGAGAACAATAGAGACTCTGCTTGCAGGAGTCACCATAACTTCCTTTAAAAATCCGAACTGCTTGTCCATTATGACACTCATACCTGCATAAGCAGCCGTAAAAAGAAGAGTCATCCCGATAATGCCCGGCACCAGATACTGAAAATATCCTATTGATTCAGGCAGGCCCGGAAATTCCGCTCTTCTAAAGCCCATCCCCTGAAAGATCAGCATAAAAGCCGGCATGCCAATAGCGCCTACTACTCTTGATTTTGCCCTGAAATACTTGATCATTTCACGCCGCCAGAGAACATATACGACTTTTCCCTGAATCATCGGAGCATCCTCCTTCTCATTCGATCACGTTTGGCTGCCTGCCTGCTGCCTTCCTGTTCCCGTATTATCGAACCTGTCAGGCGGATAAAAACATCTTCAAGACTTGGCTTGCTGAAATTTATCGAACTAATCCCAATGCCCAGACTGCCGGCAGTCTGAAAAATATACGGAATATTTTTTTCATAATCCGATATAACAACATCAAGCATTTTTTCATTCTGAACTATTTCCCTGACCCATTCTTTTTCCCCGAGGGCGGAAGCAATAAGCTCAATCCTCCCCTCAATCGCCAGGCTGACACAATCCCCCCGAAGACAGTTCTTAAGACCCGATGGAGTATCAAGTGCAATTATCTTTCCATGATCAATTATCGCAATTCGGTCACAGAGATAATCAGCCTCTTCCATATAATGGGTAGTCAGAATGACAGATGTCCCATAATCTCTGTTCAGATTTCTGATATGATCCCATATTGATCTCCTGGTCTGTGCATCAAGCCCGAGAGTAGGCTCATCCAGAAACAAAACCTTTGGATAATGAATAAGCCCCCTTGCAATTTCAAGCCGCCTCTTCATTCCACCCGAATAATATTCAACAAGAATATCAGCTTTATTAGCCAGCCCCACAACACCAAGTACTTCCCGGATTCTCTTTTTCCGCTCATCCGAACTGATGTCATACATCATGGCGTGAAATTCAAGATTTTCCCTCCCTGTAAGCCCTATATCAAGCGAAGGATCCTGAAATATTATTCCGATATTACTCCTGATCTTATCAGGATCCCTTCTAAGATCATATCCTGCGATTTCAGCTTCACCTGCCGTAGGAAGAAGAAGAGTAGTCAGCATATTGATTATAGTCGTCTTTCCCGCCCCATTAGGGCCTAGAAGCCCGAAAAGCTCTCCGGGCTCAACCGAAAAAGAGACGCTGTCTACAGCAGTAAATTCTCCGAATTTTTTTGTCAGCTCTTTAACTATTATTGCACTCATGTTAAACAAGACCTTCAAACCTGAACAAACCCTTCAAACCTGGATTTTTGAACAATTATCAGAAATTCGCATAGTAAAAATTCACCTATCACTGATAAAAAATAAACAGTGCAGATTAATGAATTTTAAAAACAAGATCCATAATGCTTAATTATGACAGCACAGCCCTATTCTTGAATCCACAAGCCTCTTTGTATACTCATGAGAGGGTGAAAGCATCACATCGTGGGAATTACCCATCTCTACAATCTTTCCGGAATTCATGACGGCTATTCTGTCAGCAATCTTCAGGGTCAGGGAGAGATCATGTGAAATATATATCATTGCAAATCCTCTTCTGTTTTGAAGACCCTTTAAAAGGCGCAATACATTTGCAGAGGTTGAAACATCCAGAGCCGAAGTTATCTCATCGGCAATAAGAAGTTTTGGCTGCATAACCATTGCTCTTGCAAGTGCAACCCTCTGCCTCTGCCCCCCGCTGAGTTCTCCGCAATATTTACTGAGGAAACTATCGGTACTGGGAAGACGAACCAGTTCAAGGGCATTTTTAACCATTTGCAGCCTGTCTCCATTGGATCCGATCTTATTGATATAGAGAGGCTCTTTGACTGCATCAAGCACAGTAAATCTGCTGCTGGTTGAACTGAACGGGTCCTGAAATACTATCTGAATACCATTGAATCGTTTTCCATAGTTTCCCCCACTGACATTCCCACCCATAAACAAAACCTCCCCGCGTTCGGGTTTTATTACATTTGCAAGGATATGTGCAAGGGTTGACTTTCCAGAACCGGTCTGGCCGACAAGTGCAAGAACCTCCCCTTCCCGCACTTCCAGACTGACATTATCAACTGCCTGAAGATATTCTCCATTTGGCAGACGATAACTGAAATTCAGGTCTCTGGCTTCCAGAAGGTTTGCTATGCCCCCTCTATGGCATGCAATTTCCCGCCCGTCTCCTGCTGGCATCAGAACCGGAGAAGCTTTACCACATATCTCGATTTTCTGTGTACATCTCGGGCTGAAAGGACAGCCTTTAAACCCATCCCCTGCCGGAATGTCACCTGGAATTCCCCATAAATCTTTATATACAAAAATATCCGGGGTTGAATGGACAAGGCCCCTTGTATAAGGATGGCGCGGAGATACGAGAATATCCCTTACTGGGCCGGATTCCACAACCCTTCCCGAATACATAACAGCAATCCTGGACGCCACGGAAGAAACAAAAGTGATATCATGAGAGATCATTAACATCGTATACCCGTTCTTCTTCTGAAGGTCAACCAGAAGGTCCCTGATCTCCTTTCGGGTAAATGCGTCAAGTGCAGAAGTAACCTCATCAAGAATCAGTAACTTCGGATCGCATGAAAGGGACATTGCCAGAAGAACCCTCTGCCTCATACCCCCTGAGAGCTGGTGCGGATATGAATCCATCCATTTCGGATCAAGGCCGACAGTCCGGAAGAGGTCCGCACATTTATTCCGGGCTTTTTCAGGGCTGATGCCGAGATGTCTTATCATTGGTTCTGTTACCTGAACACCTACTTTCATAACAGGATTCATAACCTCCAGGCTATTCTGGAAAACTATTGCAATATCTTTCCATCTTAATTTATCCATTTCGGGTTCAGGCAAAGAAGAGAGAACCTCATCCCTGTAAAAAATTTCTCCGGAAATGGCTGTATTTTCCGGCAAAAGCCCCATGATCCCAAGGGCAACAGTAGTCTTGCCACTTCCGGATTCTCCAACAATGCCCAGAATTTCTCCTTCTTCAATTTCAAAAGAAATGCCGTCAACAGCTTTGATAGTGCTAATGTCAGTCAGATAGTGGCATTTAAGGTCATTGACTTTAAGCAGACTCATATTCAGAAACCTTTCTTTATTTTTAATTTTGGATCAAGTATTCTTTCCATATCCCTGCTTATGAACGCAAGACAAAGCAGGAGAAAAATAAGCATAAACAGTGGAGGCAAGAGCCACCATTGCCAGTAAGGTGTAAAATATATCGACCTGAAACCGGTTGCATGATTAAGCATCATCCCCCAGCTCTTGGAAGTAGGATCCCCAAGGCCCAGAAAAGCAAGTCCTGCTTCGGCTATGATTGCATGGGAGGATATCCCGATAACAAGCACAAGCAGAATCGGCATAACTTCCGGAAAGATATGCCTCCAGAGCAGGTAAAATGGTTTTGCGCCGTAATTCCGGGCTGCAATAATATAGTTGTTTTTCTTTAATGACAGCGTCTGGGAACGTGCAATACGTGCGGGTTTGGCCCAGCTGAATATTACAAGGATAAGAATTACATTAAGAATGCTTGGCCCAAGAAAAGCAGAGATTACAATCAGAAGAGGAAAACTTGGAAGAGCCATTGTCACATCAATTACTCTCATCAGCCCCTGGTCAATATGCCCTCCCATGTATCCGGCCAGGATTCCAAGAGCTCCTCCCCCAATGCCTGCCATAAAGGCTACTGCAAGCCCTATTGTAAGGCTCATTCTTGCCCCATAACATATCTGTGACCAGATATCCATACCAAGTTCATCGGTTCCAAGTATGTGTCTGGAACTGGGCGGTTCAAGTGAATCCCCTGTGATCTTCTGAGGGGGATACATTGTTATCACAGGAGCAAAAACTGCCATTAAAATGATACAGATAATGCCAAGAATACCAATTTTTCCTTCAGTACTGAACTTAGAAAATACCTCACTGAATTTAGATAATGGCCTAGCTATACTGCTGACAAGTCTGTTAATATTTAAAGCCTGAATAAAAGAGAGTATTCCGGCATTTCCAATGGCAGCAATATCTTTTATCATATCCCAACTCTCGGATCAAGTTTTCCATATATTTTGTCAACCAGCAGATTGCAGATAAGTATGGAGACTGCAATTACCAGGAGAATCCCCTGAATAAGAGGATAATCCCGGCCGACTACAGCACTTCTGAGAGTCATCCCTATGCCAGGATAGGAAAAAACACTCTCAACAAGTACAACACCCCCCATCATTGTACCGACCATAAAACCTGTTCTTGTCACTACCGGAAGCAGGGCATTTCGGAGTGCATGCCGGTTCCATACAGTTTTTTCACCCAGGCCTTTGGCCCGGGCAGTCCTGATAAAATCCTTTGTGGTCACTGTAATCAATGTATTTCTGGTGAGCAGATACACCCCAGTCAGCTGTGAAAGTGACAGAGTCACAATAGGCAGAAAGGCATGGTACAATATATCCCATGCCTGTTTTGCCGGACCATTATAGTTTGCAAAGGGAGTAATAGCACCTGCAAGCGGGAAAAGCCTGAGATATACACTAAAAAATAGGAGAAGGATCAAGCCAAGCAGAAAAGAGGGGATTTCTGCAAAGGCGATCATACCCGTCATCATAATTCTATCACTCCCATTTTTCCGGTTTTTTGCCGATATTGTTCCGAGCACCACACCTGAGATTGTACTGACTACTGTAGCACACACGACAATCAACATAGTCCAGGGGAGATGAAGCAGAATTACATCACTGACCGGCATTTTGTAATAAATACTTCTTCCAAGATTGCCAGTCATCAGGTTTTTCATATAGACTAAAAACTGTTCATGCAATGGCCTGTCAAGTCCGTAATAGTTTATGTAATAAAGGCGCTGCTCCTCCGTCATTACAATAATTTCTTCCCCGACCTCGTCTGCGGAAGTTGTGGAGAATGGGTCTCCGGGCATCATCCTTGGAAGAAAAAAATTAATGGCAAGAATTACAAAAAGGGTCAATAACAACCTGAAAATGAACGAATTCCTGTCCTTTTCCATCCAATCATCTGCCATTAACTTACTATCCAATCATCTGCCATTAACTTACTATCCAATCATCTGCCATTAACTTACTATCCGATCATCTGCCATTAACTTACTATCCGATCATCTGCCATTACTTACTATCCGATCATCTGCCGTTAACTTTCCAGGTCATCTGCCATTAACTTACTATCCGATCATCTGCCGTTAACTTTCCAGGTCATCATACCGGTATATACATCCGACTCAGAATGGTACATTCCATCCACAGAGGCATTTTTATAATAATTCCTTATTTTTTCCTTTGTTTCTTCATCAAAATCACGGCCCCGTCCAATGAACTCTATTGCCTGGTCTGCCGCTTCTCTCCAGTCCATTTCTTCATGCCATTCAGAATGGTTGATCCTGACCAATGGCCTGTAGCCTGAGAGATAAAGATACATGAATGGAAAAATCATGCCGTTCATATTATTCACAGAGTTTTCACCGAGTATTGAACTCCGGATATCACGATGCGCCTTATCCTCACCTCTTCTCAGAAAGTTACTGTAATAACAAAGATTTTTTGAGCATGCCATCATTGTATCAAAGTGATCAACATCCTTTATTCCGGGAGTCATGGATGCAATTACAAGGTCATATTCGTTCCGGAATCCAAGTTCATTTATGTCTGCCGTCCACCAGGAACATTCAATGACTTCTATCGGAAGAGACTCCTTTTTTATAGAATCTTTCAGTCTGTCAAGCATTCCGGACGAGATGTCAAGTGCTGTCACCTCTGCTCCAAGCCTTGCAAGAGGAAGAGAGAGGGTTCCGGGCCCGCACCCGATATCCAGGACTCTGGAACCTTCCGGGTTAAAACCGGATTCTTCAAGAAATTTGAGAATTTCATCGGTTTTCTTCTTTCGTTTACCTTTGTCAATATTATTGGCATAGTTCTCCGAGCGTTTGTTCCAGAATTCTGCCATTCCGCCTTCATCCAGGATATTCAGAGCATCGCCTGTAGCTTTTTTCCAGCATTCGACCAGGTTATTAATATCATCTTTTTTATCATCTTTTTTCTGCAATTCCATCCCTCTCAAGATACGAAAGAATACTGTGTGTTCTTGCATGGTGGTCATACATGTTCATCCAGCCGTCATATTTCGAGATCCGCCATGCATCATACGAGGTAGTATAATAGAGTGGTATCGCGGGTATATCCTCCGCAAGCACGGTTTGCATATCATATACTATTTCCTTCCGTTTACCATCGTCAGGTTCCTGCAATTCCTGGGCGCCAAGCGTATTCAGAGTATCATTGTGGTAACCATATACTGCTGCGCCAGATGCTACACTTTCAGACTGTAAACCTGTATCACAGTATCTCGTACGCAAATAATCCGCATCTGCTCCCCAGCCGCCAAACCCACTGATCAGAAGTTCAAAGTTTCCTTTATTTAGATTGGCGTCCCGGGATTTGCTCTCAAGGGCCTTTACCTGAACGTCAATTCCAACTTCACTCAGCCTCTCTTTTATAAGTTCGCCGATACGGACTTCGCCGCTGCTAAGAGACAAAACATATGACAATTTTTTCCCGTTTTTATCACGGATTCCATCCCCATCGGTATCAATCCATCCAGCTTCATCAAGCAATGTTCTGGCCTTATCTGGATTGTAGTCATATTCCGGCTGGTGAGGATTATACCAGATGTGGTCTTCAGAGAGTATGCCCATTTTCCCGGCTTTTCCTGCACCTCTTGCAATCTTTTCTACCAGTTCATCACGGTCAATGGCATAAGCAAAGGCCTGCCTTATTTTCCTGTCATTAAGCTCCGGGAATTTTATCATATTGAAATAAAACTGGTAACCCCAGAAAGCCGGCTGCTGGACTATTCTTACATCAGGGTCTGATTTGAACCGGTCAAGAGTATCAGGAGATACCCCTGTGAAATCTATTTCCCCCTGTTCAAAAGCTATTAATGAGTCGCTGACTGGAATGAATTCAACGGCTTTAACGGCAGTCTCCGGCCCCCAGAATTTCTCGTTTGTTGCAAACCGGTATGATCCATGCTCTTTACTGTACTCATCAAGAAGGAACGGACCAGTCCCGATGACTGCCTTTGGATCAAGGAAACTGACAGGGTCCGAGACATCTTTGTAAATATGCTCAGGTATGATCTTAAAACCCGTGAGCTTGTAAAGGAAGGTTGAAACCGGCTGGCTCAGTACGAATTTAACTGTACTGGCGTCCACGACCTGGACATTATCTATAACTCCAGCCTCAATTCCCCCTGACACAGGTACATTTTCCAGCTCATAATCGAAAGTAAATTTAACATCACTTGCCGTTAAAGGTGTCCCATCGCTCCACCTGACACCTTCACGGAGATGAAATGTATATTCTGTTCCATTCGGACTGACATCCCAGCTTTCAGCCAGCCAGGGAATTATACCTATTTCATCTCTTTCTACCAGGCTGTCAAAAATCATTCTAACTTTTGATGATCCAGGACCTCTCGGGTATATCGTAAACGGTTGTGGATATCCATAATCTCCGCCGCTCAGATAAACAACGTCCACTTTCTGTGATCCTTCAGCAGTATTCTCAGCCAATGTCTCCTCAGCCAATTTCTCGGTCTGATCACGGTCCTGGCCAATACAGCCTGATGTCATCAGGATCAGGGCTGCCAGGAAAACAGAAAATAACATTAATAACTTTTTTCTCTCCATTAAAGAACACCTACAGAACACCTTATTTTTGTGAATTGCCCGATTAGTCACCAGGTAATTTGAATAAAGACATTAACAACATATGTTCTAACAATATATATTTATTATTACCTAAACATGTATGAGTATTATGAAATACTCTATAAGTATAGATATTTTATTAAATGAGCCCAGAAAAACAAGATATTAATTTGATAAGCACTTCATAAATTAAGTAAATCCATTTAAAATATGGTTCTTGCCAAAAAAGTATTATTTCGTTTTATCCAGAGCTTTAAAAAACTTATTTTGGGATAATAACCTTGAAGTTCCAGACAAGGCCATCAAATTAGAATTTTAGTTTAAAAGCTCACCCTTTTTTTCACTATCTGCGGACGTATCTATTTTCTTAGGTTGGATTGATTGATAGAATAGCATAGAACTGATTGGAGTCAAGAATACATATGGGAG
>DADO01000204.1:10821-23135 GCA_002509325.1 Methanosarcina sp. UBA402
CCAGATCTAATTTGATAACCTCCAGACATACTTTTAAAATTATAGGAAGCCTAATATCCGAGTAAACCTATATAATTAATTAAATTCTTAAAATCCGAGCATTTTTAAACGGATTTTACTGAAAAGGGGTTTTAATATGTTCTCACTGAACGAACAAAAGGCTATTGAACTTGGAGAATCTGGAGAGCGAGCAATAAGAGAACAGAATGAATATGATGCGCTCCAATATATTGAATACCTCCGGGAATTCGGGGAAGAGCTGCTCGAGGCAAATTTAGAGACGGATTTAAAGAGAGTTGTTATCTCTCTCCGGAATATTGGCAACAAAGCCATCCAGAAAAAGATCGAGAACGTTGCGTCTACGGTTCTTAATGACCTTAAATCTCTTTCTGAGGCTGCACTCTATAAGAATTTCTCAAACGCTATGTGGTCATTTTCAAAAGCTGCACAGGAAATCGGAAAAGGAGCAGTACAGTTTCAGTTGCTTGAACCTGCAAAAATTGCGCTAGAATATCTTCAAATGATTGGGCTGGGCGCAGTTGAAAAAAAAATGGAGGTTGTAACCCTGTGGACATGCCTAGCACTTGAGGAAATGGCCTATATTGCAAACCGGCAGCAGCTTGAAGACTTCAACAAGGAAGCAAAAGACGCTAGAGAAGAAATTATAGAATCCTCGGAAGCCTCAGGTCTTGTTACAAGGGAACAGATTGAAAAATACCCCCAGCTTATTGCCCAGACTGTAAGTCAATATTCAGAGCTTCAGAATCTTCAGCCTGCAGGCTATGCGGCCAGGCCCAACGAGGAATTCACAGAAGAGGAGTTATTTGAGGAAGAAGGAGAAAGTGAGGAACAGGAGCCTGAAACTAAGACTTCCGAAATAGAAAAATAAGTCTGGCAAACAGGAAAAAATCTGGCTATTTTCCAGCTATTTTCTAGCTTTTCCCGGCGGTTTACACAGCCTTTCTGGCGGTTTACACAGCCATTCTAGCGGTTTACACAGCCTTTCTGGCGGTTTATACGGCCGTCTGTCTTTTTTTATAATTTTTCGAGATTTCCAGGAAATTTTCAATTATTTTCAGTCCATTGGGAGTAAGCACGGATTCGGGATGGAACTGAAGGCCATAGATCGGGTACTGCACATGTTCCACAGCCATTATACTCCCGTCCTCCGCTCTGGCAGTAACCTTTATCTCGGGAGCAGGCTCTCCAATTTCAAGGGAATGATAACGTCCTGCTTCAAATGAGCCTTCGAAAGCTGAAAACAGTGCAGATTCCCCGTGCAGGATCTTTGAACTTTTCCCATGTACTGGCCCGACCTTGCTTCTTCGGATCGCCCCACCGAAAGCTACGTTGATTGCCTGGTGCCCAAGGCAGACTCCAAGAAGGGGGATTTCCCTGCCCAGTTCCTTGATTATTTCCAGACAATTTCCTATATCCCTGGGGTCAGAAGGGCTTCCTGGGCCTGGAGAAATAACCAGGGCATCAGGCTTTATCTCCCTGAGTTCTTCCAGGGAAACCGTATTGGGAAGTACCAGAGTATCTTT
Source organism: Methanosarcina sp. UBA402 (assembly GCA_002509325.1). GTDB lineage: Archaea > Halobacteriota > Methanosarcinia > Methanosarcinales > Methanosarcinaceae > Methanosarcina. The sequence goes on from DADO01000204.1 coordinate 12,366, forward strand.
TTCGAAATAAGAGATATAGTCTACCAGATTCCAGACAAAGGAATCCTTATTGTTTATGAAAACGATTTTCACCTGAACGCACCCCCTTGGCTTATTATTTCCAGTACATTTTCTCCTTTACTTTCTCCTTTACCTTCTCCTTTACTTTCTCCTTTACCTTCTCTTTTACCTTCTCCTTTACTTTCTCCTTTACCTTCTCCTTTAAGCTCTCTTTTTCTAAAAATCAGGTTTCCTGAATTTCCTTCCTGTAAAAAGCCCCTGGTTAAACTTCTTTTCATAACCTCACCCCAGAATTAATTTATAAATTTTTAACATCCACCACCAATCGCTGCAAGCATTGCAGCCATCTTGCGCTCGGTTTCCTGGAATTCATAACCCGGATCGGAATCGGCTACAATTCCTGCCCCAGCCTGCACCGAGGCTTTTTTGCCCTGTAAAAGCACAGTCCGGATCACGATCGCAAAATCGGCGTCCCCGTTCCAGCTGTAATATCCAACCCCCCCGCCGTAAATCCCTCTAGGGGAAGCTTCAAGCTCGGAAATTATCTCCATGGCACGGATTTTTGGGGCTCCAGAGAGCGTTCCTGCCGGAAATATTGCCCTGAAAGCATCGAACTGGTCACATTCCGGTCTCAGGGTTCCCAAAACCGTACTTTCTATATGCTGGACATGGGAATATTTCAGGACTTTCATGAATTCGGAAACCTTTACCGAGCCGCTTTCCGTAACCATCCTTACATCGTTTCTCCCAAGGTCAACAAGCATTACATGTTCAGCCCTTTCTTTTTCATCGTGAAGCATGTGTAAGGCAAAGGCTTCGTCTTCAGCTTCGGATTTTCCACGGGGGCAGGTGCCTGCAATCGGGTTTATGATTACAGTCCTTTTGTGGACAGTTAGCAGGGTTTCAGGACTTGCCCCGACAATAGCCAGATCTCCAAATTCAAAAATGTACATGTAAGGGCTTGGATTGATTGCCCGAAGCTGCATATAGAGTTCGAAAGGCGACTGCTCAAGCCTGAACTCGCATTTCCTGGAAAGGACAGCCTGGAAGATATCTCCTGCAAAAATGTGCTCTTTTGCGTGGATTACCGATTCCTCGAACTTCTGTTTCTCGGTACTGCAGTTCGAACCAGACGAGCCAGAGAAGACTGATACGCCTGATAATATTGTTTCGATTGGACCGCCAGAAAGGGCAACCTCCTTCAGTATGGAGCAGAGCTTCTCGGCTTCCAGAAGAGCTTTTTCATATATTTCTCCGGCATCTAAACCCGGATTTAAAAAGGGAGTGAACACGATATATATTTCTTCAGTCAGATGGTCAAAAACAAAAGTTTTCGAAACCAACAAGTACTGGAGTTCAGGAATCTCGGACTTGAAACCCTTTTCGACCCCAAGCCAGCTATCGTAGATAGCGTCATAAGCCGTATAGCCTATGGCCCCGCCCAGGAAAGTTTGCCTGTCAAAGCGCTGTGTATTCAGGATCTCCGCCCCGTTTGCAGGAGGAAAAGCCAGGCGAAGGGCATCGAAAGCATCTTTTCCTCGAGGAATTGGAGCCGTGAACTTTATATTTTTCAATTTTTTGTCTTCTCTTTTCAGTTCCTCTCTTTTCAGTTCCTCTCTTTTCAGTTCTTCTCTTTTCAGTCCCTCTTTTTTCAGTTCCTCTCTTTTCAGTTCCTCTCTTTTCAGTCCCTCCCTTTTCAGTTCCTCTCTTTTCAGTCCTTCTTTTTTCAGATCCTCTCTTTTCAGTTCCTCTCTTTTTAAATCTTCTCTTTTCAGATCCTCTCTTTTTAAATCTTCTCTTTTCAGATCTTCTCTTTTTAGATCTTCTCTCTCCGGATTTTCTTTTTCCAGATTTTCTTTCTCCAGATTTTCTTTCTTCAGGTTCTCTTTCTCCGGATTCTCCTGCACCACGGTTTCAGGCCCGCAGGCCTCCTCGATTTTCGACCGGACTTCTTCAAAAAAAGGTGAAGCATTTGGATTCAGGAGCTCAAGGGAAATTTTCCTGTCCCTTATTTCAATTACAGCATCAGGGTCACTTCCAACAAAGGAGTACCTTGCGCGGCTTGCCTGCTTTTCCACCGACTCCAGCAGGTACGAATAGCCTGAAGTTCCTGAGGCCCGAAGGGTGCGGTAAAGTTCAAGGGGAGAACAGGTGATAGTATCGATTCTTGCAAGAAGCTGGATAAAGCCTGGCTGGCATATTCCTGAAGCAAGCTCTTTGAATTCTTCCTTTCCAAGGTCAAAGGAAAGCACTGGCACACCTCACTTCTTCAATAAAATTTCTGATTTTCATGGCATCTTTTTTTCCGGAGGTCTCAACCCCGGACGCGGTGTCCACAGCATAAGGAGAAACCGCCTTGATCGCTTCCCGCACGTTTTCGGGCTTTAGCCCGCCTGCAAGGATCAGAGGAAGCCGTGTTTCCTCTGAGATCCACCGGCTCAGAGTCCAGTCATGCACACAGCCTGTGCCACCAGGCTTTTCTGGTCTGGCAGTATCGAGCAGGATTGAGTCTACAACGTCGGCATCTTCAAGGAGCCTGACCTTTTCGAGCAGGTTTGAGACAGGAGCTTCATTTCCGGTTTTTTTGCCTGAAGTTTCCCCTTTTACAGGCACGGATAGGGTTTTTATGATAGGAATATCCGTATTTTCCTTAATTACTTCAAGTTCGAGAAGAGGCAGCCTGGAATGGATTTGCACGATATCGGGCTTTATCTTTTCAATCATTTCCACGGCGGTATCTGAGTTATCAGGCATAATAACCAGCACTGAACTCAGGCTTTTAGGGACTTTAGAGACAAGATAAGCAGCAGTGCCGGAATCAAGCTTTCTTGGGCTCTCGACAGGGACTTCTGTAATAAAGCCAACTGCATCGGCTCCGTAAAGGGCTGCGAGTTCAATTTCTTCAGGGCTGCGGATTCCGCAGATTTTCGTTCTTACTTTTAATTTCAAGCCCTCTCCCCCGAAGCCGGGCTTAATATGGAAGTTCTGGAGGACACCAGAATGCCTTTTCCCGGAAGTGCATTCTTACTGTTGTGTCCGTAAAACCCTGAAGCAAAAGTCCTGAACTGGTTAAATTTAACCATGACTTTTCCACTGTCAATGGCATCCTCGGCAATAGGAATTGCTTGCCTGATAGAGCTTACTATCCCGCTCACGTAGAGAGCAGCTGCTGCATTTATAACTACAAGGTCCCTTTTCGGGCCTTTCTGGCCCTTGAAAATCTGCAGCAAGTCCCTGGCGTTTTCGTTCGGAGAACCGCCTACAATCTCTTCCAGGTTTGCCCTGAGCATACCAAGGGATTCAGGGGTCAGGGTGTAGATTGAAACCCTGCCGTCTTTGAGTTCAGCAACATATGTCTCGCCTGTATTCGAAATTTCATCCATCCCATCCCCATGCACAACAAGGGCATGTTCGGTTCCAAGTTCAGCAAGGGCAAAAGCTATTGGCTCGCAAAGTTTTTTATCGAAAACTCCTATGACCTGCCCTTTCGCACCTGCAGGATTGGTCAGGGGCCCCAGAATATTGAAAACCGTGCGGACTCCGAGTTTTTTCCTGACCCCTGCAACCCTCTTCATAGCAGGGTGGAAGACCGGAGCAAACATGAACCCTATTCCTATCTCTTCTATTGTTCGCCTGACAGGTTCGGGCTCCAGGTCGATTTTTATTCCCAGGGCTTCAAGCACATCCGAGCTTCCTGACATTGAGGTAGCAGCCCGGTTTCCGTGCTTGGCTACAGGGACGCCTGCGGCTGCAGTAACGATTGCTGCTGCTGTCGAGACATTGATGGTATTAAGGCCGTCCCCTCCTGTCCCGCAGGTGTCCACAAGCCTGAAGGGTGTCTTGGGCTGGATAGTGTTTGCGGCTTTTTTCATCCCCCTTACAAAGCCTGCAATTTCTTCGGGCTTTTCACCTTTTGCCCTCAGGGCAAGCAGAAATGCCCCGATCTCCTCATCGTGTGCTGTGCTCAGGATTTTGCCTATTGCAGCTTCAGCCTCTTCGGAACTAAGATCACGGCCTTCTTCCAGCTTTTTAATGTATCTCTGCATTTTCCCTGCCTCCTTTTAATTCCTGTATTCTCCCTTTCCGATTCATCTCAAAATTTTCACTACTTTTGACGTTCTTAATTTTCCCGGATTTTTCCTTAACTTGCTCTTGTTATTCCGGACTTGAGTTCTCTTGCAAGAGCTTCCAGCCTTTCGCTTACCTCTTTTCCTTCTTCTATAATCCTGACAAAAGCCGAGCCGACTATGACAGCGTCCGCTCCTGCTTTCCTAACTTCTTCAGCCTGCTTTCCTGTGGATATCCCAAATCCCACGGCTTTCGGAAGCTCGGTTTCTATTCTGGAAAGCAGCTCTCTGGTTGAGGACGAGACATCTTCCCTGGCCCCAGTAACCCCGAGCCTTGAGACAAGGTAAAGGAAACCTGAACCCCTTTCCAGGATCTTCCGGATTCTTTCCTCAGTTGTTGTGGGTGCAACCAGAAAGATCAGGTCAACTCCGTGTTTATCGCAGCTATTCTTCAGGTCAGCTGCTTCTTCTACCGGAATATCGGGAACTATTAATCCGCTTATTCCGGAGTCAGCAGCGTGTTCTACAAATTTTTCCACTCCATACCTGAATACAGGGTTGTAGTAGGTCATGCAAACAAGGGGAATCCGGACCTCAAGGGCTTTAACAAGCTCAAAATAACGCTGTGTATCCAATCCGGCTGCAAGTGCCCGCTGGCCTGCTACCTGGATGGTCGGACCGTCTGCTACAGGGTCTGAAAAGGGAAAACCTAGTTCTATAATATCTGCGCCTCCGTCTACCAGAGCCTTTACAACCGCACAGGTCCCTTCTGTGGACGGATCTCCTGCCATTATGTAGCAGATTAAGGCTCCTTCCTTTCTCTCCCTTAGTTCGGAGAATTTTTCGGAGATTTTCTGCCTTTCCATTTCAGATCCCTCCTCTCAGGCTCAGGACGGTTTCCAGATCCTTATCGCCTCTTCCCGACAGGTTCACGACCACAACTTCTCCCAGTTCGCCGGCTTCCGAGGCTTTTTTCAGGTAGGCAAGGGCATGGGAAGATTCCAGGGCAGGAATTATTCCTTCAAGCCTGCTCAGTTCATGAAAAGCTTCAAGGGCTTCATTGTCGGTCGCATACCGCGCTGTAACCCTGCCGCTCTCGGACAGGTAAGCAAGTTCAGGCCCAACCCCTGAGTAATCGAGCCCTGCGGAAATGGATTCAGATTCAAGGATCTGCCCATTTTTGTCCTGCAGTACTTTTGTTCTTGCACCGTGCAGGATCCCTTCTTCTCCTGCACAGAGGCAGGCTGAGTGAAGGGCTGCTTTTTCCGTACATTTCAGGGCTTTTCCTCCGGCTTCTACAGCAATCAGTTTGACTTCCTTATTCCCGACAAAGGGATGGAAGATTCCCATTGCATTGCTTCCACCGCCTGCACAGGCAATAATGGAATCAGGCATGTGCCCTTCTTTTTGCAAAATCTGTTCCTTTACTTCGCGCCCTATTACGCTCTGGAAATCCCTTACTATTACAGGGTAGGGATGAGGCCCTACAACCGAGCCTATGAGATAATGCGTGTTTTCTATGTTTGTGACCCAGTCCCTGAAAGCCTCATTAATAGCATCCTTAAGGGTTTTTGAGCCGGTTTCCACGGGTTTTACTTCAGTGCCCATGAGTTCCATACGGTACGCGTTCATCTGCTGGCGTTTGACATCTTTAGCCCCCATGTACACAACGGTTTCAAACCCTAGATTCGCCCCTGCCATAGCGGTTGCAGTCCCGTGCTGTCCTGCCCCGGTTTCAGCAATCAGCCTGGTTTTCCCCATGTATTTTGCAAGCAGAGCCTGCCCTATGGCATTGTTTAACTTGTGGGCTCCTCCGTGCACAAGGTCTTCCCGTTTAAGATAGATCTTTGACCCGTATTTTTTACTCAGGTTCCTGGCAAAGTAAAGTGGGGTTTTCCTGCCTGCAAACTCCTGCAGGTAATGGTCAAGCTCGGCAAGGAATTCGGGATCGTTTTTGTACTGCTCGTATCCTTCTTCCAGTTCCTTTAAAGCCGGCATGAGGACTTCGGGTACGTATTGTCCCCCGTATTTTCCGTATTTTCCTTTTACCTGGCCTGTTTCACCGACTTTCGAATTTTTCTTTGAACCAGCAAGCTCATTTGCGAGTTCATTTAAATCTGAGTCCTTTATCGGAAATTCTGAAACTTTAATTTCTGTCAATTCAATTACTCCCTTGTCTTTTTGATGTAATCGTGTAGCATGATTTGATCGATTCCGTCAGTGTAGTTTTAGGTTCGTTATTGAAGCTGATCCTGTTATTGAGACAAAATTTAGTTTTGGATGGTTCTTGAACGGATTTTGAATGAAATTTGAATGAATTTTAACTGGATTTTCAGTTGATTTTGAATGAATTTCGAATGGATTTTTCAACCCGTCCAGTCAGGCTGAAAGCTCCGAAAAGTCTGGAAAAACAGTTATTAACGCCAACCAGCGCTCTGGACGAATTCTTTCGTTTTATCAAAAACAGAAGCACTTTCCATAAGTGCTGAGCCTATAAGCACGGCATCTGTGCCTGCCTGGATTACCCGCCTGACATCTCCTGGGCTGTTCATGCCGCTCTCGCTTATTATTAGATGCCTTGTCCCATGGTCAAGGTCATATTCCCGGATAAGGGGTGCCAGCTCTTCTGTAGTGCCCAGGTCAATTTTGAGTGTTTCAAAGTCCCGGTTATTAATTCCTATAACTTTTGCGTCGGTTTCCAGGGCTAAATCAAGTTCTTTCCTGTTGTGGACCTCAACCAGGGGCTCAAATCCCTTCTCAAGGGCAAGCTCAACAAATGCTCCAAGTTCTTCACCAAGGATGCCTGCAATCAGGAGCACAAGATCGTTTTCGGCTTCTTCAAGCTGCATCCTGTCAATAATGAAGTCCTTCCTGAGGACGGGCAAGCATACAGTTTTTCGGACTGCATCCAGGTTTTCAAGCGAACCCCGGAACACCCCGGGCTCGGTCAGGACCGAAATTGCAACAGCTCCAGCTTCTTCCATCTCAAGTGCAAGTTCGGCAGCCACCGCAGGTGGGATTTCCCTGAAAGCTCTGCCTGGTGATGCGGGCTTGACCTCTGTAATTACAGGCACCAACCCGTCGGCTTTTGCATCTGCCACCGCAGAGAAAAAGTCCCTTTTCTCAAATCCTGCCTTTCCTGCCTTTAAGCCTTCAGATAGGGGCTGAGGTCCCAAAGCCAGGACGCGGGCTTTTGTTGTGTTCAGGATATGGCGAATTGAAGTGTGCATTGCGTATCACCAAAGTGCATTTATGTACAACAATGTCTGATGAAGTACTTTATATAAAAGGGTTTTGGATGGGGTTGATGAACAGGTATAGTGAACTCTTTTAAGAGTCTTAATTTAAAAAGGCAGAAATTTCTAAATTTATTCAAAACAATTGGGCTCTAATTGCGCTGAGCGAGGAGCAAGATCCACTAAAATTTAAAAAGTTTTAAAAATTTGCTGAAATAAAATGCTAGCCAGAAGATTAATAGAAAATTCTTATGAAAAGTGAATGAAAATTATAATGAAAAAACCTTGACAAAATTGGGTAATAAGAATTGATAAAAATTAATGACAAGTAGTCTAAAATGTTAATAAATTTAGCGGGAAAAGGTTAAAAAGTTGATAAAATTTAGCGGGAAAAGGTTAAAAAGTTGATAAAATTTAGCGGGAAAAGGTTAAAAAAACTTATTCTACTAAATAGAAAAAAATAGAAAAAATAGGAAATCTTTAACCAATAAGGTCATTAAGATTAAGTTCAAGCCCGACGACTGCATATCCGAGAGCAAAATTGCTTATGACCTCAGGGTGGAATTCTCCAAAGACTCCAAGTTTTTTGCCTTTGACATAAACATCAGCCCTTCTACCTTCAAGAAAAGCAGGATCTTCGGACTCTTTTACCTCATAGGAAATCATCATTTCCCTCATAAAGGCGTCTACAACCTCATAAATCTCGGTAAAGTTAGCCTGTGGATGAATTGAGACTGCAGCTACTTGCTGGCCTGTTGTTTCGTTGCTCACTACCTCCCCAAACTCAAAGATTTTCTGAGGAAGTTCCCTGTGCTGGTTTAAAGCAAGGATTTCAAGGAGATTAGGAAGCAGGGCTGTCCTGAGCATTGTCTGGTCTTCGCTGATAGGGTGCAGGATATAGGTAACGTCATCTGTTTTTTGTCTGCGCATGTTCTCGAAGTTAATTTTTTCGCTGGTTAGCGTAAAGGGCATGACCTCATAGTAGCCTAGGCCTACCATTATTTCGTTTACAGGGGAACGGAGCTGAGAAATCGGGTGAGATTTTCCTGCGGTATAAGTCTCAGGAATACTTACTTTGATGTTTTCGTAACCGTAACCTTTGGCAATATCCTCTACAAGGTCGTAGTTGTGAAGAATATCAGCTCTGTAAGCCGGGACTTTTACTTCAACAGTGTCATCATCAAGGGCTTCTGCTCCAAAGCGCATTCTCTTTAGCTGTTTAACAATTTCTTCTATGGAGAGTTCCATGCCGAGAAGGGTTTTCACTTCAGCTTTTGTAAGTAGCCTGGCTTTTGGTTCTAGGTCAGGCAGGGTGAGTTCGCCGCAGTCGGGTCTGATAACCTTCACAAACTCGATCTGCCCGCCCCTTTCCGCGAGGGCTGTGACGACGATGTTCAGGGCAGTGTAAACAGCATCTCCAAGCCCTGTTACATCGATAAAGAGATCGGTTGTTTGCTCGGTCACACTTGTAAGTGTCCCGTTAATAATAGGCGGGAAGGACAGTACATTGTCGTCTGCATCCAGGATAATCGGGTATTTATCAAAGCCTCTGACAAGATGGGCAAACCTCATGCCTTTGGGATGTTTTTCCAGGATTTCGGTCATGCTCATTTTTTCGGTGTAGTCAAGCGGCACGAACTCGAAACTTGGGTCAACAGCCATATACCTGAAAGGCGGCTTTATGTTTGAGAGGTCATGCACGCCTATAGACACTTTTTTCCTGTTTCTTCCAAGCCCCCAGTGCAGGTCTTCCTGAAGGTCCATAAGGGATTTTATGGAAGAGGATGTGAATTTTACGCCTCTTACAACCGCACACCCAAGAAATGGCCTGATTTTCAGGATATCTTCGCTGACCGAGATCGAAACCTTTGAAGGCTTTACCTCATATTCGGACAGTCCGGTCTCAAGGTCCAGAAAACCTCGCATTGCCCTGGCTGCCCCTTCCACACTATAAAGGTCAGGCCTGTCAGGGAAGAACTCGATATCGATATATTCTTCTTCAATTCTTTCGATATCAGCTCCTATCATGGGCACCCTTTTTATGATGGTTTCCTTATCGGTTCCTGTGAGTTCTTCTAGGTCGTCATATTGCAAGGTAATTACTGGCATTGAAAATTCATCTCGTCTTTTGCTGACTAACTTAATCCCAAACATACTAACTTTAGATTTAAATGCTTTTGTTTCAGGAGAGGTTTTGAAGAACTTCAGCACAGATCTGAAGCTCTGGAAAGCTTGCAGGCAGGAAACCTGAGAGAATACAATCCCAGAGGGCAAGCTTGTAATATATTTTTTGAAGAAGCAGCATAGATTGATTTTTCACAAGCCTTTAGAATTACCTTTAGAATAACTTTTAGAATAACCTTTTGAATAACAAGTTTCGTGCCCATATTTTTCGAGTGTCATGTACGGGATTTAAGTATTGAACTGAAAAATCAATAGCATTCAAACCTATGACTTTGTGAATTTTATCTTCAACTATAACGCTTATTAAGTTTTAGTTTATATATAAAGTACGAAAATTCTGTTTTGACAAAAATAATGAGGGGAGTCAATACAGGAAATAAAATTACTTCAAAAATTAAATTTGAGGGGTGAACGGTTTACTAGTGTATCTGCTAAAGAAGAAAGATACTGCTGTGAGATCTGCGATAACGAGATTGTCGTAGAAAAAGTAGGGCAGAACTCTTGTTTGTTGTGGAGAAGAGATGACTCTGTAGATTAAGAATAAATCTACCTATTAACCTTGTTTATGAAGTGTGTAAGTACCTGTATAGGTGCTTCAGGCTGAAAATGTTCGGACAAAGAAATTATTTTCTGAGTGGAGGAAAATCGATGAAATGCTACGAATGTGCCAGAGAAGGTAAAGATACTGATGCTGTTGGGATTTGTATTGTGTGTGGGAGAGGGGTTTGTAAGGAGCACCTTATCCATGAGGAAACTCCTGTATGGGAAGGAAACTATCCGATAGAGCTGAAACCTGATACTGAACATATCAAAAGAATTGTCTGCCTTCCCTGCCATGTTGCATTGAAGGAGAACTGCCTGTTTAATGAGGTTTGTTGAGGTGATCAAAAATGCTGAAATGTTACGACTGCGCCGACAAGAACAAAATCAATGAAGCAGTGGGTGTTTGCATTGTCTGTGGAAAAGGCCTCTGCATGGAGCACATCAAGCAGGTAGAATTCCCCATGAAAGGAGGATATCCAATGTCCCATGTGACACTGAAGAAAGATCTTCCCAGGATGCTGTGCCGTGAGTGCATTGACTCAATTTTTGGAGTGGACTTCTGCGTTTAAATCCAAGATGATAGGTGACCTGATTTAGAAGAACATTAAAAAGTGGTGGAGAGTAAAAAGAAAATGAGGTTTAACTTAATCTAATTTATTTTATTTAGTAACTATTCAGGTAGCCTTTTGAAGGCTGCCCAATTTTCCTCGTTCCAAAGAAAAATTGGATATAAAATGACT
>DADO01000094.1:0-174 GCA_002509325.1 Methanosarcina sp. UBA402
AGGACTTTTCGGATAGGCTCTAATCAGGCTACAAGATTTTCCGTGAAAAAACACTCCTGGAATTCTCTTATCAGATCTTTCTGGTTTTCCTTGCAAACACACTCCTGGAATTCTCCTATCAGACCTTTCTGGTTTTCCTTGCAAACACACTCCTGGAATTCTCTTATCAGACCT
>DADO01000094.1:461-8204 GCA_002509325.1 Methanosarcina sp. UBA402
TGCAAACACAATCCTGGAATTCTCCTCCATATCCATAATCTTTTCTACCTCAAACCCGAAATCACCAAGCCTTTCAATATAAACATCGAACGGAACACTGTTCTCAAAAGAGTAACCAGAACTTGCCTTTTTAGTATCTTCAAAGGTCCAGAGGTTCCATTCTAGGTTAAAAAGAGGGTTTGAACCTATTTTCTCATCTGCACCCTGCCTGTTTACAAAAATCCCGCCTTCATTTAAGGCTGCAGCGATTTTCGGGATCAGTTCGGGGACCTTACCTCCGGGATTAGAAGAAGAAAAGATGAGGTCATAGCCAGAGCCTATATCGTCTTCAAAGAAGTTTCCTGGAAGCACATCCACCCGGCGGACCCCGTATTTTTCAATATAAGCCCTGGTCTTTTCAGTCACTGCCGGAAGGTCAAAGACAAAAGCTTCAAGCTCTTCGCTAAGGGCTGCAAAGGCGATTGCATAGAGCCCGTGCCCGCCTCCGAGGTCAAGGAGTTTTCCAACTTTTGAGAAATCAACATTTTCCATGACAGTCTGCACTGTTTCCTGAAGGAGGCCGGTAAGGGCATTTTCTGCCATTGAAGGAATGATCCTCTCTCCAAAAAAAGTTTCTTTATGGACAAGCACAGGGCCTTTTCTCATGATCTCTGGAAGTTTAGCCCAGAGCTCGGTAGTTTTTACCTTTTCAGAAAGGTAATGCTGATGGAAAAAAGGAGAATCCTTAACAAGATAGGTGCTGGCAAGGGTGGTGTTCCTATACTTCCTGTTTATTTCAGCTTTGCTCCCATCACTTCCATGTTCCTCAAGCCTGGAAAGCAGTCCCAACTTGCAGAGAGCTTCACAAAAGATAGGCATGAGGGCATGGTCGCAGCCAAGCTTTCCGGCAAGAACCTCGGCTGACTCGGGCGTTTTGAGGACTTCAAAAATCCCAAGCTCAAAGGCGCTGAATATAAGCCAGGACTCCTTTAAACCTTCCATCGAGCGATCTATACACTTATAAAGCTGGTCTGGATTTAAATCCGGTTTCTGCATTATATCTGCTGGTTTCACGTTTATTTCTCCACACGATTTATTTTAGAATTAATAAATATTTATAAACAGTATAATTGACAAATATTTGACAAAACTTCATGAAAAGATTTGAAGCAAAACTTGAGGCAAAAATCACCTGAAATCGGCAATCTGCCCATTATCCATAACTGCAATTTCATCACTCATCCACTTCACAACATCCATATCATGAGAAATAAACAGAAAACTTATCCCGCGCTCTTCCTGCAAGCTCTTCAAAAGGGAAAGTACCTGAGCCTGAACCAGAGGGTCCAGCATGGAAGTAGGCTCATCCGCAACGATGAGTTTTGGGTTCAGCCCAAGGACCCTGGCAATTACTGCCCTTTGCAGTTGCCCTCCGCTAAGTTCCGAAGGGTACCGGGACAGCAGCTCTTTGTTTAAGGAAACAGCATCCAGGAGTTCAAGGATTCGGGTTTTTTCTTCTTCTCTTTTACAGAGCCTGTGGATTCTCAGAGGCTCGGCGATGGAATCATAGATTTTCATACGCGGATTTAGTGAAGCCTCTGGCTGCTGGAAAATGATCTGCATTTCAGTTCCGAGTTTTTTTAAGCCCTTGCCTTTCATCCCGAGAAGGTCTTTCCCCTCAAAAAACACTCTCCCGGCTGTAGGCTCAAGCAGCCTCAGGATTGTCCGACCAAGCGTGGATTTCCCAGAACCGCTCGCCCCTACAAGCCCGAGAGTCCTGCCTTTTTCAAGCTCGAAACTGACCCCATCCACCGCTTTTATAACCTTCTTTTTAAAGAGCCCGGAATAGTAATATTTCTTCAGGCCTTCTACTTTCAAAAGTGGCATCGGCCCACCTCAGCTGTATTTTTTGTTTTTTCGGACATTTCTTCTGGCGCGCCTTTCATTATTTCATCCGCTTTTCCGCTTTTCCCATATACGTGACAGCGGACATAAGTTCTCGGACCGGTTTTCAGAAGGTCAGGGTGAATTTTTGAGCATTTCTTGAGACATGAACCGCATCTCGGATGAAACCGACAGCCCAAAGGCGGAGAAATAAGGCTCGGACTCTGGCCCACCGCTACATTTAACCCGTATTTTGGAAGGGAATGCAGGAGGTTCCGGGTATAAGGATGCCCTGGAGAGGAGAGGATTTTTTTTGCAGGGCCTGCCTCAAGGATTTCCCCTGCATACATAACCGCAATCCTATCACAGATTGTGGCTGCAACCTCAAGGTCATGCGTGATCAAAAGAAGGGAAGAATGTTCTTCTCGGACGAGTGCTGACAGAAGGGCTACAATCTGATGCTTTGTGGAGGGGTCAAGCCCTTTTGTGGGTTCGTCTGCGATCAGAAGTGAAGGTTTAAGAGCAAGCCCAATTGCAAGCATAACTCTCTGCTGCATACCCCCGCTGAATTGATGCGGGTATTCTCCAAGCCTATCGGGCTTGATTCCAACACGTTTGAACATAGCTCTGGCTTTTTCTTTTGCTTCCCTTTCTCTTAGGCCTTCATGGAAGCGGTAAATCTCCGCAAGCTGCTCTCCTACCGTAAGTACCGGGTTTAAGGCTTGCGCAGGGTTCTGGAGCATTATCCCAATTTCTTTTCCCCTAAAAAGCCTCATTTTGTTTTCAGGCAGGGTTAGCAGGTCCTGGCCCTTGTAAAGAAGCCTGCCTTCAACCCTTGCCTTCTCTGAGAGAAGCCTCATCACCACCCTTCCTAAAATGGATTTTCCACACCCTGTTTCTCCTATGAGGCCCAGAATTTCGGATTCTCCAAGTTCAAGGGAGACTCCGTCATTAGCTTTTACAATGCCTCCTTCTGCCTCGAAATACACCCTCAGATTTTTAATATCCAGAAGTTTCACTGCAGCACCACTCCGTTTTCTGCTTCAGGGCCAAGGCAGTCTCGAAGCCCATCTCCAACAAAATTGAAGGCAAAGACTGTAAGCATGATCATAAGGCCAGGGAAAAAACTTACCTGCGGGGCGACCCTGAGGTAGGAGACTCCTGCTTTTAGCATCGAACCCCATTCTGGAGTTGGAGGCTGGATCCCAAGCCCCAGAAAACTGAGGGCAGCTGCAAAGATGATTACATGAGCAATGTCGAGCGTACCAAGGACGAGCACCTGGCCTGCACAGTTCGGCAGGATATGCCTGCGCAGGATGTAAAGGTCCGAGGCCCTAAGAGCCCTTGCAGCTTCCACAAACGCCATTTCTTTTAAAGAAAGGGTCAGCCCCCGCACAAGCCTTGTGTAAACAGGCCACTGGGTCAGAATAAGGGCAATGACCACGTTAAAAGTCCCTGACCCGAGCAGCCCTGCAAGCAGGAGAGCAGGGATGATATTTGGAAAAGCCATCACAACATCCACTCCTCTCATAATAAGCTCATCGAGGACCCCTCCTTTATATCCGGAAAGCGCGCCAAGAATAGTTCCGAATAAAGAGGTTACTGCAACTACGAGCAACCCGATCCCAAGTGAAAGTCTTGCCCCGTACAGGACCCTTGAAAAAAGGCAGCGTCCGAGCTCATCTGTTCCAAAGGGATACTCGGAACTCGGATTTTCAAGCCTGTTGTCCAGCTTCTGTTCGAGAGGATCGTGGGGGGCAAGGAGAGGCGCAAAAAACGCAAAAAATAACAGAAATGCGAGAAGCACGCTCCCAAGGGCTGCAAGCTTATTTTTCCGAAATTCTCTGAAATTAAACTTTTTTTCAGTTATTTTTGCCCTCCTGAAAATCTTTTTTTCCTGACATCTTCTTTCAGTCATTTTTGCCAACCAACTAACCTTTTTCATACATTTTCTCTCCTCAATAGTGCCCTTCAATTGTGTTTTTCATACCTGATTCTTGGGTCAAGAAAAGCATAGAGGATATCCACTGCCAGGTTTGAGAGGGAAAAGAGCACCGCAATAAAAATTACACAGCCCTGGACCATGGAAAAATCCCTTGCAAAAATGGAGTCTACCAAGAGTTTTCCGATCCCGGGCCAGGAAAAAACCGTTTCCACAACTACAGCTCCTCCGAGAAGGTAGCCAAGCTGCATCCCTGAAAAGGTTACAACCGGGAGCAGGGCATTTTTCAGGGCGTGCTTGAGGATGACTGTCCTCTCATCAAGCCCTTTGGCCCTGGCAGTGATAATATATTCTTTATTCAGGGCTTCGAGCATGCTTGCTCTGGTGAGGCGGGTTGTAACTGCAGCCATTGATGTCCCAAGCGTCAGGGCAGGCAGGGCAAGGTGCTCTATCCCTCCATACCCAAAACTCGGAAAAAAACCTAAATTCAGGGAAAAAAGCCAGATAAAGAGGACTCCAAGCCAGAAATTGGGAATAGAAACTCCAAGAAGAGAGCCAAATACGCAGGCCTGGCCCAGAAACGTGTTTTTGTGAAGGGCCCCAAGGATGCCTGCAGGGAGTGCAATCAAAAGCGAAATGCAAAGGCTTGAAAACGCAAGTTTTATTGTTGCTGGCAGACGGATCAGGATTTCTGTCAGGATATCGTCCCCGCTAATTAAGGATTTCCCAAAATCCAAGTGCAGGAGTTGATCCATCCATTTCATGTACTGAATACAAACCGAAGATTCGAGCTTTTCCATAGCCCTGACTGCCTCGATCTGTTCTGAACTTAAATCACTCCCATATCTTGCAAGGGCGATAAGCTCAGCCGGGTCCCCTGGAGCAAAGTGCATTGCGGAAAATGTAACAAGCGTTACCCCAAACAATACAACGAAAATCAAAAGCAAACGTTTTACAATATACTTCCACATTTTCTCATTTCCATTTTTGTCGGCTGGCAAGAAAGCAGACTGTAGGGAAACTTGCAGGAAATAAATGGAATTAGTAGAATGAAAAAAGAAATTGAGACTCATTAGTACTCATTTTCATGTTTCATTCATCCACTTGAGTCCATTTTATTCACTGGCTTTTGCGCCCACCTTCGATTTCATTCGCTTTTATTATCCAGGTACACGCCCTCAAGGTTCAGCCAGGGGTCTTCTGCGCTGATGGTATATCCTCTGACAGAGGAACTGGCAGCAATGACCTTTTCTTCATGGACCAGGTAGAAAGCCGGAACTTCCTCAATTACAAAGTCCTGAAGGGCATAGTAAAGTTCCTTTTGTTTTTCCGGATCAATGGTCGAATCGGCTTCATCTTCCAATTTGTCATACGACTCGTTGCTGTAATGCGAATTTGGACACATGGAAGTGTGAATAAAAAAGTGCTTCGGATAAGGGCCCCAGACATAATACCCGCTTCTCAAGATAATATCAAAGTCTCCCGAGTTTTCAAGGCTGCTGATGGCCCCTCCTTCAAGGGTCTGGATCTCCAGTACAATTCCGACCTTTTTCAGTTCGGCTTGCAGGACCTGGGATATCTGGTTGTGCCTGTCAGCCCATTCGCCTTTGCCTACCAGGAGCTTTACCTGCAAAGGTTTTCCGTTCTTATCGAGGACCCCGTCTCCGTCTGTATCTTTCCAGCCGGCCTCTGCAAGCAGGGCCCTAGCTTTTTCAGGGTCAGGGCTGTAGACCTTAAGCCCGGGGTTTGAATAAAGCATAATAGGCGAATAAGGCCTGCCTTTCGCAGGAGTACCAATCCCATTCAAAACTGTTTTTACGATTTGATCTGTGTCCACGGCATAAGCAATACTCTGCCTGACCTTTTTATCGTCAAATGGGGATTTTTTGCAGTTGAATTGCAGGAAGTCCGTAAAGGTTGTATGTTTTTTGTAAACATTTATGCCCTGTTCTTTTTCGAGCCTTATGACATCGTATTCGGGAACCTTCAGGATCATGTCAACTTCCCCGGTCTCAAGGGCCATTACCCTGGTTGAGACTTCTGGGATCACTTTAAATGTGACTTTAGTAAGTTCAGATTTATTGCCCCAATACTCTTCATTTCGAACAAGCTCAATTTCCTGGCCTTTGACCTGTTTTTCAAACTTGAACGACCCGGTCCCTATGGGCTTTATGAACTTACCTTCTTTGTCAACACAGGTCGGGCTCATGACTGGCCAGGCGATGTGGGTCAGATAGAAAGGAAGAGACATGGGTTTTTTCAGCACGAACTTCACGGTGCTGGCATTGAGAGCTTCCACATGGTCAATTGCCCTGAGCATGGCCTGCCTTGAATAAGAGTTTTCTTTGTAAGAAAAGACAACCGCATCCGCATTAAAAGGAGTGCCGTCATGGAAAGCCACCCCTTCTCTCAGGTGAAAGACCCAGGTCTTCCCTTTATCAGGTGTTTCCCAGGAGGTTGCAAGCCCGGGCTTGAGCTGAAGGTCCGGGTCAAGCCTGACCAGTGTCTCATAAACCTGGGACCAGACAAAACGCCCGTCTCCGTCAGGAAAGAGCTCTATGTTCCAGTTATTCACATCCGTGCTGATCCCAACCACGAGTTCCTGCAAGGCCTGCTCAGGACCTGCCTTTTCAGAACCTGTGCTTTTTGCAGCCCCGCTCTTTTCTTCGCCTATGCAGGCACTGGCACTTATCACTGCCAGAAGCGCCAGTAAAAGCAGCATAATATTGAGTTTTTTATCCATAAGAAATCTCCATTTTATTCGATGGAAATATGAGGCAGGGATGATAATAACAGGAAAGGCGGCCAATTAAAACTTAAAAACTGAAAAGGCTTCTTAAGAGATCCAATAGGTTTCATAAGAGAACCTTTTAAATCAAATACCGGAGTTTCGAAATCCAGGCATTTTCCTGTATGCAATAACATTTTTTTAAAAAGACCTTTAAGATTTCAACCGGGGTTTTAAAGACAGCCTGTTTTCAGAAAAATCCCTTTTTGCCTCAAATATTAAAATTTATTCATATCAACTAATCATATGTTACATTTATCATTTTATATAAGGTAATTATTTTCTGCTATATGTAATAAATAATGATATAAATGTAATAATTAATGAGATAAAAAAGCTTTCGATATTAATACAATATAAACTCTGTTAACAACAAATACAAAAATGACAACCCTGTAGGAAGACAGAAACGTTTTTGAAAAACGCACATGAAGTTCTTTGAATCATATGCCCAAAAAATGAAAGTACTTTTCATCTTAACTTTTTGGGTTATTAACACACTCATTAGCTTGGACAGGAAGGTTGTACTGATTTCGGCTCTCCGAAGCCGTGAATAACTAACCATTGAATTGTCAATCTAGACACGCACAGGTGCTGTATTCGGTCGAACGCGGAGAGTTAAAAACCAAAAAATATCGAAGTGGATTCCGACAAGAAGGCAGGGATGGAAAACGAAAAGGATAGTTCTATATATTGAAAAGGCTTTTCAAATAGATAAATATCTTTCTTTAAATTTAAAAGTATTTCTCGAGGATCTCAAATTAGCTTTTAAAATCCCTGATCTAATTTGATATCCATTTCTTTAAAAGTATCTCCCAAATGAATTCTTATCTCTAACCTCACTTTGTATTTCTGTCAACACCAGTAGTTGATATGCTAAGAAACTCAATAGAGAGTAGAGTTTTCTACTCTGATTTCTTACTCTTCTGATATCGAATTTAACTGTACCCTTAATATGTCCATGTACCTTTTCACATTCAACTCTCTTTTTATACTGGTCGTCAAAAGCCTTATCTCTGATATTCTGGTTTCTCAGGTACATTCCTACCTGTTCTTTCCTTCCAATCTCATATAGAAATTTGAGTTTATTTTCCATTGGTGCATGAACATCTCCACACTAATTAAGAATAACATCAGTAGTTCACTAATT
>DADO01000103.1:0-5664 GCA_002509325.1 Methanosarcina sp. UBA402
CTACTTTTCGGATAGGCTCTAAGATAGGTTTTCTACAAATTCTCTACTGCTACTTTTAACTGCTTGTTTTTCCTGCTCGAAAAATTATTATTTTTAGTTTTATTTGGTAGCTAGAATTTTCAACCTGGACTGGTATTTATAGAAGACCACGGAACCTCTATTGACATAGCCTCCATTGATGTTGGTTGAAGATTCAAGAGACCCTGATTATTCTGCCCCTGTTAAAAGGAGGATAACTTTTAATCAAGGATTATTCTCTAATTTTTTGCATGAAGCTATAGAAGATAATACGACTTAAGCCCAGTTATTAATGCATTTATAGGATTAAAACACATATAAAGTAAATTCAAGATTACCGCAGATAACATTTTTAAATTATACAAGAGAAATGAAAAAACAAAAAGAATATAAAACAGAACAATAGATTCTCAAAAAACAATTTTCGACAATACATTTATTCAAAACGTAAAATTCGGTTCTTGTTCATGATATCTCCATTTTTTATTTTGCGGCAAGTGGAGAAAGGAAAAACAAGCAGTTAAAAGTAGCAGTAGAGAAATAAATACAGTTAGGGGATGAAAGCTGTTTAACCAGTTAAGTAAGTAAAACTGGAGAAGCTTTTACTCGGTTAAACCTGCAAATATATATACCTTACAAATATATCTTTTGTAAAATAATTCTTGTAAAAACCTTAATACATGGATTCATCTCATGAAAATAACATTGATTCATCTAAATAATATCATAAATTAATAAATTAAAAAAAACACTCCGAGGTAACATGTGTATAGCTATTCCTGGAAAAGTAAAGTCTATTGTGAATGAAAACACTGCGACAATTGACATGGGCGGAATCTGTAGAGATGTTAATATGGTCCTTATGGGAGGGGCCAATGAATCCATGATTGGGAAGCATTTTCTCGTCCATGTTGGATATGCAATATCTGAAATCTCAGAAGAAGAAAGTGAAGAAACAATGCGCATCCTCAAACAGCTCGCAGGGCTTGAAGAAATCGATACTTTTGAAAGTGAATCTCCCTGAAAGCGGATGCTGATAAAAATGGAAAACGGGAATAATTCTTCAAAGCCAACGGTTCCTGAGCTTGAAAAAAAGCTCCTGGAAAGAATCAGAGGCTCGAAAAAACCGCTTTGTATAATGCATGTTTGCGGAACGCACGAGCGGACTATAGCAAAATACGGGTTAAGGAGTATCCTTCCGAACAATATCGAGGTAATTAGCGGTCCAGGATGCCCTGTCTGTGTTACTCCTGAAGATGACATAAATGTTGCAATCGCTCTTGCGAAAAGTGGAGCTACAATTGTCACCTTCGGAGATATGATGCGAGTTCCCGGTTCGGCAGAAAGTTTGCTGGATGCAAAGTCCGATGGGGCAGACGTAAGGATGGTCTACAGCATTGACGATTCAATTGCCCTTGCAGAGAAAAAACCAGAACTTGAAATAGTCTTTTTCGGAATAGGCTTTGAGACCACGGTTCCTGCAAATGCAGCTGCCCTTTTAAGAAAGACACCCGAAAACTTCAGCCTGCTTGTTTCCCAAAAGCGAACTCCCCCTGCAATTGAACTCCTTGCCAGAGATACAAATGTTGATGCCTTTATAGCTCCAGGGCACGTGGCGACCATAATAGGCACAAACCCTTTTGAACCGCTTGCTAAAAGGGGTTTTCCTGTTGTTGTTAGCGGATTTGAAGCCAGGGACATTCTCCTGGGGATAAGTCTGCTACAGGCTCAGGTAGATGAAGGTAGCTCAAGGGTAGACAATGGCTATCCAAGAGCTGTAAGACCTGAAGGGAACCAGATAGCCCTGAAATTAATGGATGAGGTATTTGAAACTTCGGATTCTGAGTGGCGAGGCATAGGAAGAATAGAGAATTCCGGGCTTGTGCTCAGGAAAGAATTTGAGGAAAAAGACGCAGCAAAGAAGCACGAAGACCTTTATGCTTCTGCCCTTGAGGAAGTTCGAAAGAAAGTCGGTAGAAAAGATAAAAAACGCTGTATCTGTGCAGCTATCCTTACAGGAAAAGCAAAACCTTCTCAATGTCCGAACTTCGGGAAGGACTGTACTCCAAAAAGCCCTGCAGGCCCATGTATGGTCAGCCAGGAGGGCATGTGCTACAACTGGTTCAGGTACTCAAGAGATGGAGGCAGCAAACTTGCATGAATTCTCGATTGCCTGTGAGATTTTTGAACAGGTGTTAGCTACTGCTAAAGCCCATGGAGCCACAGAAGTAAAGAGTATAACTCTTCAAATGGGCAGGTTGTCTCATACAAATCCTGAACAAGTGGAATTTTGTTTCAAGGCTATTGCAGAGGATAGTATTGCAGAAAATTCAGATTTTCTTGTAGAAATGCTAGCCCCCTCCCTTGAATGCAAGTGCGGATATGAGGGAACTATAAACGAAAAAAAGATACGCGAGAGCGATGCACTTAAAAGTGAACTTCTTGCTTATGTGGCAGCTATTGAGTGCCCTATCTGTGGAGGACAGGCCCGCATTGTAGGCGGCAGGGAACTAATAATCAAAAGCATCGAGATCGAAACAGAAGAAGACCAAACCACAGATAGTAATAATAAGTAATTCCCCAAGTGATGTTTTATGTTAATGCATGTAATCCATATGGGACACGATGTCTACAAAGCAAATGACAAAATTGCTGAAAAGAACAGAAAGAAACTTGACAAGTATCAGGTATTCTCAGTAAATGTCATGGGAGCAATCGGCTCAGGAAAGACCACTCTTATTGAGGAAGCAATCAGGCAGCTAAAAGACAAGTATAGAATAGCTGTGATTGCAGGAGACGTAATCGCAGAGATGGATTCCTCCCGTTTCAGGAAACTCGAGGTCCCTACTATCCCCGTAAATACCGGGAAAGAGTGCCACCTGGATGCAAAACTGGTGGAAAAAGCTCTGGGCGAGATTGACCTTAATAACACAGATCTTCTGCTGATTGAGAACGTAGGCAACCTGATCTGCCCTGTGGACTTCAAACTGGGGGAACAACTGAGGGTTGTAGTCGTGAGTGTGACCGAGGGAGACGACATTATCCTCAAGCATCCTATGATCTTCAAGACTGCCGAGCTTGCAATCATAAACAAAGTTGACGTTGCAGACGCAGTGAATGTCGATGCCGAGAAAATGCGAGAGGACATCCTTTCCTTAAACCCGAATGTGCCGGTTATTCTAACTTCGAAACATGACTGGGAAAGCCTGGAAACTTGGATTGACTTTATCGAGCTTGGAGTTAAAGAAGCTCAGAAGAGATAAGGCAGGTAAAGGAAATTAAGGTAGTTTCAGGTGGTAAAAACTGTTGAAGGTAAAAGCCAGGTTGAAAACAGTTAAGGTAGAAGTCAGATTAAAAAATTAAAGAAGAGTCAGGTTAAAAATAGTTTAAGTATATTGAGAAAGCCTAATGGGTTACAAGGCAGAGAAAAAAGGAGATTTATATGAAGTCCAGTACAATTTCTCTTGAGCACGGTGCAGGCGGAGAGGTCATGCAGGCACTTATAGGAGAAATAATTCTTAAAAACTTTCACAATAAAAGTGCAGGCTCGATAGGGCTCGAGTGCCTTGATGATGGGTCCACGGTTAGGCTTGAAGGTTTCGATGCAGGATGCGAACTCGTGCTGACCACTGACAGCCATGTGATAACCCCTGCCTTTTTCCCGAATACCAACATAGGAAGGCTTGCAGTTGCAGGCACTGTCAATGACCTTACGGTTATGGGAGCAAAACCGCTTGCCCTTACCTGCGCGGTCGTAGTCCCTGAAGGTTTCCCACTCAAGGAATTTGAGGAAATAATCAAAACAATGGACGAAACGGCTGCAGAGGTCGGCGTACCTATAATAACAGGCGACACGAAAACCGTAGAGAAGACTGCGCTTGATTCAATAATCCTTAACACTGCAGGTCTGGGAATTACAGATAGCCCTGTCAGGGATTCAGGGCTTCAGCCGGGAGACAAAATCCTTGTCACAGGCACTATTGGAGATCACGGTATTTCACTTATGGCTCACAGGGAGGGTTTTGACTTTGATACCGACCTTGCCTCAGATTCAGCCCCGCTCTGGAAACTCATAGAGCCTCTCCTAAAACTCAGAACCTCGGAGGGTGAGCCTGTAATAACGGCAATGAAGGATCCTACACGCGGGGGGCTTGCAAATGCTCTGAACGAAATGGCAGAGAAATCCGGAGCAGGCATTCTTATCGAAGAAGACTGGATTCCTTTCAAGCCAGCCGTCTCGGCAGCCTGTGAGATGCTGGGCCTTGATCCTCTTGAGGTCGCAAACGAAGGAAAAGCAATTATCGGAGTTAAACCCGGGTTTGAAGAAGAGGTGCTTTCAATCCTGAGGCAGCACCCTTACGGCAGGGATGCAGCTGTTATAGGAGAAGTTACTCCAGATAACAAAGAAGTAGTCCTGAGAAACCGTTTCGGCGGCATGCGTTATGTGGATGTGCCTGCTGGAGATCCGATTCCCAGAGTATGCTAAAAATCACCAGGCACCAGCCTGAAGTTGATTAAAAATAATATTGGAATTGAGTTTAGATGTAAAGTTGTTTCCTCCCGTTTAATCAGGTTTACTTTTCATTTCTCTTTTTAATTTCTATTTTTCGTCCCTTATTTTCCATTTTTTTCTTTTTCTTCTTTATTTTTCGCCCTGAATTTTGATATATTTCAGTTAATATTGAATAATTGTTTAAAAGTAATCTATAGTAGAGAAATTGGTTTATTAAAAAATAGAATAAGTCGAGAAGATTTAAGAATAGAGCAGTCACAGAAAATACAATGATCTTATAAAAGTATCCCAGGTAAATCTATCGAGCAGGATACCTACTGAAAATAGAAAGGAAGTAGAAATATGAACCAAGAAATTCCAAAATCAAGAGGCTTGTTTTCGTTATAAAAGCCTGAATGAAGCTTTTGAGGTCATGAAGAGCAAAGTTTCTTGTATGGCAGGAATTAAAATCGAAAAAGGACATAATCAATTCCCGGATAATAAGAAAAACTGTGTTTGGAAAGACGGAGGGATATCATGATAATGGATTTTAAAGGCAAAAGCCCGAAGATTTCAGAGACAGCTTTTATTGCAGATTCCGCAGATGTGATAGGGGATATTGAAATCGAGGATTTTTCAAGTGTATGGTTTAATGCCGTACTTCGCGGAGACAGGAACAAAATAAAAATCGGAAGCCGGACAAGTATCCAGGATAATGCGGTTATTCACGTAAATCCTGAGAATGGAGTTCAGATTGGGGATGATGTAAGTGTGGGACACGGAGCTGTGCTTCACGGGTGCAGAATCGAAAGCAATGTGCTCATAGGAATGAACTCTACAATATTGAACGGGGCTGAAATAGGAAAAAATTCAATAGTAGGAGCAAATGCGCTGGTTCCTGAAGGCAAGAAATTTCCAGAAAACAGTCTGATTATTGGAGTTCCGGGTAAGGTTAAGAGGGAAATCGAGAAATCTGAAATTGAAGCCATAGCAGAAAATGCTGCAGAATATGTGGAATTTGTTAGGG
The DNA here is from genome assembly GCA_002509325.1 of Methanosarcina sp. UBA402. Taxonomy (GTDB): domain Archaea; phylum Halobacteriota; class Methanosarcinia; order Methanosarcinales; family Methanosarcinaceae; genus Methanosarcina. The sequence goes on from DADO01000103.1 coordinate 5,538, forward strand.
AATACGCCGAAGAAATGAAGAAGACGCCGAAGAAGTGATGAATATAATGGATAAAATGTATTGTAAAACATACGATATCGAGTTTCATCATGAAATTAAATATAGAGTTATTTGTATTCGGTTAAGG